>JASBVU010000429.1 GCA_029960905.1 Thermoanaerobacterium sp. | reverse complement strand
CAAATCAGAGTGGATTACTTTAGATTGAATGAAATAGAATAATTAATAAATTTTATAATTTTTAATTTTATAATAGAGGTGAGGCATGGGAAGTTAAGGGCATAATATGCAAAAATAATAAAAATAATTTTATGATGTGGAATATTTTTAGAAAAATTTAGCTTTTATATATGTAGAAGGGGAAATACAGAAGATGGAGGTGAGGAATAGGATTATGAAATATTCCCCTAAAATATGAGGGAGGGAAATAAGATTATGAAAAAGATTTTCTCAATTTTTATTTTAATGATACTCTTTATATGTGGGGCAGTTATTAATGTAAATGCATACACAAATAACGAAAATATGAACAGTAAAGAAATCACTAATATAATTACAGAAGCATATCAATATAGGACAAAATCAATAGTTGATCCGTCTTATATAGATAAATTGGAGTTGTTTTATGCAAAAGATACAAAAATTTATAATTTCGAAAAGAACAGATATAAAAATTATATTGAGATGGCAGATAGATTGAATATAAAAATATTAAACATTAAATCCAATGTAGAAATTAGTAATATTAAGTTAAAAAACAATGATGAATGTCAAGTTGATTTAAAAGAGATTATAAGTTTTGACTGGATAAATTCAAATGATGATCCAATTAATTCTAAGATTAACAAATCTGATATGAGTGTTGATCATAAAGTTACATTAATTGAGAAAGATAATGAATGGAAAATACAAAAAGATGAATATACTGAAGGATATTTAACAAATGTTACTTCTCCGGATTTTGATGTTTCACAATTAAAATCACTGAGTGTACCTGAAATAACGCATGATAATGTAGTTCCATATTCACCACCAGGATCATCTCCTTATAATAGAAATGCAGCTGCTAACTATGCAGAAAATTATTGCTTGAAATATAATCCTAGTTATAAAAGCTATGATTCAGTTGGTGGTGACTGTGCAAATTTTGTTTCTCAGTGCTTATATGCTGGTGGGGCCTATTATATTGGATTTGGGATTAATAGTAGTACAAACTGGTGGTATGATAATAAAAATACTTCTTTAACTACAGATGATGTTGCATCTACTACATGGACATATTGCCCTTCTCAAAGACCTTTTATATTATCAGGATGGGGTAGTGAAACAACTTCATCAAGTTTATCAAGAGGAGACATTATATATTATGATTGGACTGGAGATGGTATATGGGATCACGTTGCTATAGTAACAGGCTTTGATAGTTCTGGTGCTCCTCTTGTTAGCTGTCATACTACCGATTATCACAATATAAAATGGAATTATGGTGGAAGTTCTTGCAAATATAGTTGCATACACATTAATAATTATATTTAATATGTTAATGTGTTGCATTGATTTTAACCTTTATAAATATAGGGCAATTTTTATGTACTCTTATATTTAAAAATGAATTCAAATTGTAAATTTATATCTGGTTTCTGCATACTCTAAATAATATAGTAAAGAGTATGCAGTGTTTTTTAAACAATTTTCAATGGAGGTGAGTGGTAGTGAGATTGTTTAATAAAATTGTTTTATGTTTTTTGATATTTTTTGCCTTTATTGTAGCTGGATGTTCATCTAAAAGCAATAATAGTGTCATTAAAGAAAAGGAAAATAATTCAATAGCGCAAAAGTATTTCAATATGCTGACTAAGGAAGATAAAATTAAAATTTCAAAGGCGTCTCCGGAAGAAATAATAAATATCTATTATAATAGCATAAATAATAAGAATTATAATCTCGCCGTTGTTTGTGCCTCCAATTTTTTAAATAATGCAGCAAATAAATCATCTGAAGATATTAGTTATGTGTATAATGAACATATAGAATATTTGAAAAATATAAAGAGAATTGACATCAAATCAATAGAAGTATATCCAGATACGATGAAAAAGAATGACAGTGAAAGTGTAGAAAAATCTTCTAAGCTTTACTGCATCTATTATATGCAAAAATCGAATGATATTAACAAATTTCCTGAGGAAGGGTACTTTACCAGATTTATTACAGTTTCTAAGTCACCTTTATATGGTGGCTGGTGTATAAGTTATATTGCTTCATCACCATAAATTTTTTTAAAAAAAGCTATATAGGGGAGTGAGATCTTTTATGAAACATCAAATAAGATTAACAGCAGTACTGCTTATAACAACATTTTTAATAGGTATAGTGATTACAGGGTTTACTTCAATACCGAAAGCAAGCGCAAAAGAATCGGTTAGTCTGAGCAATACAACAAATTTTGATGACCCTATTGCAGTAATTAAAGGGATGATTCAAGCAATTAACGATCAGGATCCTTATGAGTATATGA
>JASBVU010000428.1 GCA_029960905.1 Thermoanaerobacterium sp. | reverse complement strand
GGCTTAAAAATTTAGAACTCAACATCAACAGCATTGGATGTCCTAATTGCAGAAAAGAATATAACAAAGCATTGAAAGAATTTTTGGGAGAGAATATTGAAAATTTATGCGATGATTGCAAAGAAAGATATAAGATAAATCCCATGAGAGTCCTTGATTGTAAAGTTGAGAGTTGCAAAAGAATATTGAAAGATGCGCCTTTAATGCTTAACTATCTTTGTGATGATTGCAAAGATCATTTTGAAAATCTTCAATCTTATTTAAAAGAGGCCGGATTTAACTTTGTTATTAATCCTAAGATAGTTAGAGGTCTTGACTATTATACTAAGACAGCCTTCGAAATAATATCAAACGACATAGGTGCACAAGGTACTGTTTGTGGTGGAGGAAGATACGACGGATTGGTAGAAGAATGTGGAGGTCCTTCTATACCTGGTGTAGGGTTTGGATTGGGACTTGAACGGTTGTTGCTGACACTTGAGAACAGTGGTATTGAAATACCAATTCCGAAACGTCCAGATCTTTTTATATGTACAATCGGAGATGAAACAAAAAAATATGCGTTTTCCATGGCCACAAAACTTAGGGGTTTGGGAGTTTCAGTTGAAATTGACAATATAGGGAGAAGTCTTAAAGCACAGATGAAATATGCCAATAAGTTAAACGTAAGGTATACAATAATTTTAGGTGAAGATGAACTTAAAAATGGTAAGGTGAAGATGAAGGACATGGACACCGGAGAAGAAAATGCAATTGAGCTTGATAAAATTTATGATAAAATATCAGAATAGATGGAGGTATTTTAATGGGAGAGCAATTAGCAGGCATGAAAAGAACACATATGTGCGGAGAACTTACAATTAACGATGTTGGGAAAAATGTCGTTGTGATGGGCTGGGTTCAGAGAAGAAGAGATCTTGGTGGACTTATATTTTTGGAATTGCGGGACAGGACTGGGCTTATACAAATAGTTTTTAGTGAGCAGCTTTCAAAAGAAGCATTTGATAAAGCTCAGCATGTGAGAAATGAGTATGTTTTAGCTGCTTCTGGCAAAGTTGTAAAGAGATCTGAAGAAAATGTGAATCCAAACCTTGAGACAGGAAACATAGAGATTTACGTAAGCGAATTTAAGATTCTAAGCAAAGCTGAGACACCACCATTTATGGTGGAGGATAGAAATAATGTGTCTGAGGCAATTAGATTAAAGTACAGGTATTTGGATTTAAGAAGACCATCGATGCAGAAGATTTTGCTTACAAGATATAAGATAACGAGAATAGTAAGAGACTTTTTGGATAAAAACGGCTTTATAGACATAGAAACGCCGCTTCTCATAAAAAGCACTCCAGAAGGGGCTAGAGATTACCTTGTTCCAAGCAGAGTACAACCTGGCAAATTTTTTGCGTTGCCGCAATCACCGCAGATATTTAAACAACTTTTGATGATATCAGGTTTTGATAGGTACTATCAGATTGCAAAATGTTTAAGAGACGAAGATTTGAGGGCGGACAGGCAGCCTGAGTTTACGCAGATCGATATAGAGATGTCGTTCGTTGATGAAGATGATGTCATATCAATAAATGAACTTATGATAGCTAAAATATTTAAGGAAATTTTGAATATTGATTTAGAAGTTCCTTTTAAGAGAATTTCTTGGCAGGAAGCAATGGACAGGTTTGGTTCTGATAAACCTGATTTAAGATTTGGAATGGAATTGAAAAATCTTTCATCAATATTTGCAGATTCTGAATTTAAAGTATTTAAAGATGCTGTAGAAAATGGTGGATCTGTAAGGGCAATAAATGTGAAAGGTGCAGCATCTATTCCTAGAAGACAATTAGATGAGCTTGTAGAATACGTAAAAACATATAAAGCTAAAGGACTTGTGTGGATACAGATGTCAGATGATGGTCCAAAATCTCAAATATCGAAATTTTTAAAAGAGGATGAATTGACACAGGTCTTAAATGCGATGGAAGCAGAAAAAGGCGATTTGATATTAATAGTAGCTGACAGAAACAATATGATAGTTTATGATGCTTTAGGTCATTTGAGGTTGGAAATGGGGAAAAGATATAATCTCATTGACGAGAACAAATACGAATTTTTGTGGGTTGTCGATTTTCCATTATTGGAATACAGCGAGGAAGAAAAAAGATATGTTGCGATGCATCATCCGTTTACTGCTCCAAAAGACGAGGATATAGAAATGCTTGACAAGGACCCGGGACAGGTAAGAGCAAAAGCGTATGACATAGTTCTAAATGGCATGGAAATAGGTGGTGGCAGTATTAGGATACATGATACAGAATTGCAGAAGAAGATGTTTAAAGTGCTTGGTTTTA
>JASBVU010000427.1 GCA_029960905.1 Thermoanaerobacterium sp. | reverse complement strand
TCTTTTTAAAGATCGATCTTTTTGGTTGATTACAAATCATATTATACGAGGAGGTTAGATGGATGGCATTAGTCAATACAAAGAAAATGCTAAATGATGCAAATTTAAATGGATATGCAGTAGGTGCGTTTAACATACACAATCTTGAAACCTTAAAAGCAGTTGTAAAAGCTGCCTCTGAGATGAATTCACCGTTAATTTTACAGACAACACCGGGTACAATAAAGCATGCAGGAGAAGATTATATAGCAGCAATTGCAAAAGTTGCATCTGAGAAATATGACATACCAATAGCACTACATTTAGACCACGGAAATTCTTTTGACATTGTTGTAAGGTGCTTAAAGGCAGGATACACTTCGGTTATGTTTGACGGGTCAATGCTTCCTTACGAGCAAAATGTTGCCGTTACCAAAAAAGTAGTTGAAATAGCTCATGCAGCAGGCGTTACTGTAGAAGCGGAGCTTGGCAACATAGTAGGTGTGGAAGACGATATGTACGTAAATGAAGACACAAATGCATTTACAGATCCGAAAATGGCTGTAGATTTTGTAGAAAAGACGGGAGTTGACTCACTGGCTATAGCAATTGGGACAGCACATGGCCTATACAAAGGAGAAGTAGGACTTGATTTTGTCAGATTAAAAGAAATAAGAAGCTTAATAGATATTCCGTTAGTACTACACGGTGCATCAGGTGTGCCCGATAATTTAGTAAGGAAGGCAATAGAGCTTGGTATAAACAAATTAAACATAGCCACAGAATTAAAGATTCCTTTTGCAAATGCAATAAAAGAGGTATTCAAAAATAACCCCAGCGAAAGTGATCCAAGGAAATACCTTGCACCCGGTGAGAAAATTGTAGAAGAAGTGGTAAAAGAAAAAATAAAGCTTTTTGGTTGTGGTGGTAAAGCATAATATTGATTATTACATTAAATATCAACAATAAGTTAAAACTTACATCCGGTGGAAATTATATTTTTTAGATTAGGAGGAATAAAGAATGTTACTTAGGCTAAGTGAAGAAGAATTGAAAGAGAAGAAAGGTTATGCGACAGCAAAAGAAATAGAGCAGCAACCGCGAGTGTGGAGAGAACTTTATGATATTTTATTAAGGCAAAAGAGTAAAATTGTTGAATTTTTAAATCCAATATTGTCAAAAAAAGATTTAAAAATTATTTTAACTGGTGCGGGAACATCAGCTTTTGTTGGGGATAGCAGCGAAGGTTATTTAAGAAGAAAACTTAAGATGGATGTCGAAGCTGTCGATACGACTGATATTGTTGCAGCACCTCAAAACTTTTTCTTTAAAGATAAACCAACTCTTCTTATATCTCATGGAAGATCTGGCGATAGTCCGGAAAGTTTGGCTACAATAGAACTTGCAGAAAAAATTATAAAGGATGTCTATTTCTTGAACATAACTTGCAATAGAGATGGCAAGATGGCAAAAGGCACAATTGATAAGAAAAATTGTTTAAATATTTTTATGCCGGAAGACTCAAATGATGATGGTTTTGCAATGACGAGTAGCTTCACATGTATGCTTTTGACTGACTTAATGCTACCGCATATTGAAGAAATTGAGAATGAAAAAGACATATTTGAAAAATTAGCAAATGAGGCTGAAAGAATAATAAAGGAAGACTCCAAAATAATAGAGGAAATATCTAAAAATAATTATGACAGATTGATATATTTAGGTAGTGGCAGTTTGAAAGGATGTGCAAGTGAGGCAGCCTTGAAGTCTTTGGAATTATCACATGGCGATGTTAATACGAATTCAAATACCCCTTTGGGATTTAGACATGGCCCAAAATCTGCTATTAATGATACTACGTTAATAGGATTCTTTGTTTCAAACGATGTCTATACGCAAAAATATGATTTAGATTTAATAAATGAGATAGTAAATGAACCTGGTAAAAGGAAATTAATAGCGTTTTTACCAAATAATGTATCAATAAGTGGGTTAGATTATGTATTTAGATTAAAACAGGATTTTGAAGCAATAGATGAGGCATTTTTGACACCTTTGTACATTATCTATGCACAGATGTTGGGATTTTATAAATCTTTAAATCTGGGCATAACACCTGACAATCCGAATCCCGAGGGGCGAGTAAACAGAGTTGTAAAAGGTGTCGTGATCCATAGCTATAATTAAATCATTAACTGGCACACCATCAAATATATCTAAAATTTGATGGTGTGATTTATATTATAAATCCAACAAAAAAATTAAAAAAGGATATTGACGAATTAGAGTTTTTTATGTATACTAATACTTGTCACGGAAATTGGTCGTATAGCTCAGCTGGGAGAGCACCTGCCTTACAAGCAGGGGGTCATAG
>JASBVU010000426.1 GCA_029960905.1 Thermoanaerobacterium sp. | reverse complement strand
AAAGAAACACCTTCTTTTTCCAATAGAGATAGAAGCTGTTTATAAATGTTGTATTGGGTATATACCATTTCATGTGTAATTTTTGTAATTTCCGTTATTTGTTCTTTTGGGGTTAATCCAGCTTTATTTTCTGGCTTCGTAAACCCAGCGTTTATCTGGTCTTTGAGACCTGCGACTCGAACCATAAAAAACTCGTCCAAGTTGGAACTAAAAATGGCCAGGAATTTCAGCCTTTCAAGCAAAGGATTTCGTTCATCTCTTGATTCATCTAAGACTCGCTTATTAAAAGCTAACCAGCTAAGTTCTCGATTATTAAAATATTGCGGTTGATTTAAATCGATATACTCTGTCAATCCAACTCACACCTTTAAACTGGGATTTTTCAGAATAATGTATTTTCTATTAAGTTAAAATCTAAGATGATATTTTTTCCAAGAGCATGTTCTAAATGCTTGATCTGTTTTTCCACTTCTAGTTTTTCCACTTGCCAGCTCTTATTACAATAAAGCTCTAAACGAATGTTGTTTTTACCTTTATCTATTAAAAATCGTACATCTTGGACAATTGCTCTTTTACTGCTGTTCAGATGGAATGCAAATTTTATGATCGATCCAAGAACCATTAATGTTTGTCGTTCTTGTTTCGTAAACCATTCTTTAAAAGGTTCAACGTTATGTTTATACGCAGTCTTTGAACTATAGGATGCTAATAGCGCAATTTTTATTCGATCGCGGTGGGCAAGTCCATCCATATTCCGATTCGATAAAATATAAAATGTATGTTGACTCGCTGAACTTTTTTCAATATATTCTCCTATATTATAGATATAGCTAGCATATCTTAAATCCTGCAAATCATTTTCATTTAGCTCCGCTATTCCTGTTTTACGAATAGCATCGAAAAGCATCATTGCTGTTTTCGTAATCATCTCCCTTTTTTCTAAATCAACATCGTATTCAAGTGCTAATTGATGGAAAGTTTTCTCAATCGGGTGTTGAAACTTGTCTTTGCTACCACTATGTTCCTTTATTTCATCATATAAAATTCCATCTCTAATTCCTTTTTGGCTTAATTGAAAAAATGGCGCATTTACAATTCTGTAAAGCAACTGAAACACTTCAATCGCAAGAAGAATAATATCTGCACGTTCTTTTGAGAGCCCCGCGACATTTTGAAGTTCTTCAAAGGATAACGATGCTAATTTTTCTTTTACCGTTAAAATATCTTTTAAATTCATCTCATACAGATGAATAGATTCCATTGGATAGTCCTTCATTCCTTGGTCAATTCTACCTAAATTTCTGGCACTCCCCCCAATTCCGATAATTGGCAGTTTGCAGTTTTTCAGCCAATCAATTTTCATAAATTCTGAATTTAAGAAGGAAGATAAATTAGAAAGCTCTTCATTCGTTGGAATTTTATCTTTTATAAATTGTCGGTGCAATGAAATCACCCCGAACGAGAAACTATGGTAGCGAACGATTTTTCGATGTAAAAATTTGGTTATTTCTGTACTCCCCCCTCCAATGTCAATCGTTATTCCATTTTGTATATTAGTTGCATTAATTACACCTTGGAATCCATAATAAGCTTCCCTTTCTCCCGATAAAATTTCTACAGACAACCCAATTTTTTCACTTACCAACTGTTTAATTTCATCTCGATTTTTTGCTTCCCTAATTGCAGCTGTAGCTACTATTTTCATCGTTTCTACTTTATGCAGGGATACAATCTCTTTAAAAACCCTTAAAGAATCTATCAGGATATTTAAACCCTCAGAAGTAATTCTTTGTTCATGATTGAGATAATTTTGAAGGCGTGCTGGAACCTTAATATTTTCGATTTCCTTAAAAATGTTTTTATCATTATAACGGTATATAACCAATCTAATTGTGTTTGAACCAATGTCTATAATGGCTATTCTCTTTTCCAATTTATTATCATCCTTGATTGTTATTTTCTTATGGACCGAAGAAAACCGGACCGTTTATATATGTTCCCTGAAATTTCTTTATTTCTAAAAGTGATACTATGGCCATAAAGCTTAGAAACGTTTATAAATTGTACCTGCAACTTCCATTATAATAAAAAATAGTAAAAATGGCATATCATTTTACTACATCGAAATCGAGTTGGCGCATGAATTACTCATATGCCTCTCACAGATCCATATGTGTTGCGCTATTGTTAGGTACGTTCCATATTAATAAAAAAATTATGATGCCTGTTAATATGAGTGCATTTGTAACAGCAACTTGATAATTTGCAAAAAATTTTTCCTTTTTAGAATTGCCGAGAAGCTTGGTATAAAAGGAAATAATAGTGAAAAGTCAGTATGGCTTTCCGATTTCATGTTTAACTTTAACGCTT
>JASBVU010000425.1 GCA_029960905.1 Thermoanaerobacterium sp. | reverse complement strand
AGTTTGGGTGGTTAGTCTACTTGACCTTAATTTTATTGTCCAGTTAAGTGTAGCCGATTCATCCTTTACCAAATTCATCAGCGTAGAACATCTAAAACCACTCCATATTATTATTCGTATCATTCCTCAACGAAAACACACTCGCATCTATGTGTCTCCTATGAGGAATTAATTGAACGGCACTTAAGCGAATTAAAACAAATACGCGCAAAAGAAGAACTGATACCAGCAGGATTAAGGAAGGGGTGGGATATCATCCAAGACATTGTAAGAGCCGCTAAAAGAAGAAGGGAGTTTGATTATAGCCGTTTTAAATTACTTCTTAGCAATTTAAAAGTACCTTTAAGAATAGAATAGGGGGTTATTTGGAGTATTTACAGCACTATATACGTAAAGTAAACGAAAAAATCGAATAATCTAAAAATAAAAAAGAACAAATGTTCTTGTAAAATAGATGATTTTTAGTAAAATTGTAGATAGGTATAATTCTCCAAAAATAGACATATAATTATATCAGGAATCGACATTTAAAGTTATCAATTTATAAAAGGGCTCATAAAGTAAACTAGTACTTAAAGAAATTAAAAGTGAGGAGGAAATATGGGGGAAAAAAGACCGTTTCAAATTCTCTCAATTGATGGTAGGGGAATAAAGGGACTATACTCTGCAGTTATTTTGGCTGATTTTGAGAAACGATATGGTCAGTTGTATAAATATTTTGACTTGATTTGCGGTACTTCTACAGGTGGAATTATCGCACTGGCATTAGCAGCAGGTATACCAGCGGAAGAAATTGTAAATCTTTATGTAGAGCATGGGCCTGTCATATTTCCTTATAAGAACCGAATTTACCGTGGAATTCAAAAATTCAAACAAATTTTTCTGATGTCCAAGTATAATGACAAAAATTTAAAAAGTGCTCTTCAGAGTGTTTTTGAGGATAAACGAATAAAAGATTGTAAGACTCGTGTCTTAATTCCTACCTCAAATATCACGAAAGGAGAGCCATGTATTATAAAAACGGACCATGCCGATAGACTAAATCGAGACAGTAATCATTTACTAGTGAATGTTGCTATAGCAACTGCTGCGGCACCGACCTATTTTCCAATACAAAAGATTCCGACGATGCCTAATCCTAATGACCAATTTGTAGATGGTGGCTTATTTGGCAATAATCCTTCATTATACGGTATACAAGAAGCATATCAATTTTTTATTGGAAATAAAAATCACAATTATGAAAAATTTAGTCTTCTATCACTATCTACATTGCACCAAAATTTTGCATTTCAAAAAGAACTTAAAATTTGTCGCCGTTCGTTTGTTCTGTGGAATGCTAAGTTGATTTCTTTAATGATAGACTTGCAATCTGTTTCTACACACAATCATATTGAGTATTTAAACAGATCATTAAAAGGTCACTATGTAAGGATTGAAAGTGAACCACTTACGAAAAAAGAAAGCAAGTTAATTGATCTAGATATGGCCTGTAAGGAGTCTATCAACCTTTTAATAAAAAAAGGGCATGAAACAAGTAGTAAGTGGATAGATGATCCACGACTGCAACGCTTTTTTGAATTAGACAATCAGCAAACAGAATTAAGGGGTGAGCCAGTTGGCGCAATGCAATGACTTATTTCTAAAATTTGATGAGAAAATTAAATTAAAGCCGGGAAAGAAGGAGTCTTTACGAACATCGAGAAATGCACTGAGGGAAAAAATTAAGGATTATTTTGCAGAAACGTTAAAAGTATCTAAGCCGAAATTCTGGGGACAAGGCTCTTACATGATGAATACGACAATTGAACCAATTGAAGGAGAATATGATATCGACGATGGTGTATACATCATGCATTTGGCTAGCGAAAAAGAAGAAGATTGGCCAGCCGCTAGCACTGTTCATAACTGGATTGTAAAGGCTGTTGATGGACATACAAGTACACCACCGAAAGATAAAAATACGTGTATACGTGTCATTTATAAAAACGATTACCATGTTGATCTCCCTATCTATATAAAGACTGAAGGTGCAGACCATCCTAAATTGGCACATAAAGAGGAAGGGTGGATTGACAGTGATCCCAAAGCGTTGACAAATTGGTTCAATGATGAAGTTAAGAATAAGGGGGCTCAACTAAAACGGATCGTACGATACTTTAAAGCATGGAAAGATTATAAAAAAGGGAACGATAAGTTTCCAAGTGGCATGATTTTTACCATTCTTGCCGCTAACCATTTTGTTGAAGGCTATGAAGAAGATGATGACTCAGCATTTGTTGCTACTGCTCAAGAAATTTATGACCAATTAAATTTATCCTTTAGCCTTAAGAGACCTGTTTTTCCTGAGGAAGAATTGCTTGATGGATGGTCAGAAACCGC
>JASBVU010000424.1 GCA_029960905.1 Thermoanaerobacterium sp. | reverse complement strand
AATTATGAGAGAATTAGGAGATATAATTTTTATAAACAAATTGTTTTATAATAATCGTAAATACTTCGAGAGATATACTATAACTCAGTTTAAAAAAGCGAAAAAGAAGAACAAAATAATTACTTCTTGGGAAATTGAACCTGAACAGTTATATTTGTTAAATAATTTCCATGAATTCAAACTTTACAATAAAAATATAGTTACTAAAAGTTATTCTTTGCCAAATTATTCAGAATGTCAAGGATCGTATGGGTTATTACCTAAGAATGATACAGATGAGTTTATTTATATAGCAGCTCCATTGCTAGACGTAATAAAAGAAGAACGAAAAAGTATTAGAATGCAGCGGATATTAAATGTTACTAATGAGAAAGCTATAGCTTATTTAGCTATGATGGTATTATGTGAAAACTACAGTTGTTTGCTAACAAATAATGTATCAGATTTTGTACATAATTATTTAAGTCTAAAAATTGGCGAAGTAACTGTATGTAATGATATTTTAATAAATAAAGAAGCTGCTGATTTTTTAAATGAAGTGTTGTCCTATATACATAAGCTAAAGATGTATGAACTTATAAAGCAGAAAAAAGATACTAACTATTTTAAATACATTAGTGATATTAATAGTAAAGGCCTTTATAAAATGGATGAAAATTTTGAAAGTGATGGATTTGGAGTTATTGATATTACAATACGCATGAATGAAAATAAATAAAGATTAGGATATAAGAACTGTAAAAAAATAATTAAAAAGTTATTTGACTAATTTTAAAAGCTAAAAATATTTTTTTAAATATCTTTATATAAGCTATTTAATCATTTAGTAAATATTTAAATATAAAAGATAAATATCAAGAAAGAATATTGTTAGTTTGCTATATAAAATAAACATTTTAATAAAGGATATAAATATAAATCATTAATGTAAATACTGAAATATAAGCATAAAATTAGCTTAAATTTGATGATGGGAGGAAAATCTTATGAAAGTAGTTATTTTAGCGGGAGGATTTGGGACAAGGTTAAGCGAAGAAACAGATATAAAGCCAAAGCCTATGGTTGAAATAGGAGGAAAACCGATACTTTGGCATATAATGAAAATATATTCATCTTTTGGATACAATGATTTTATCATATGTCTCGGTTATAAAGGATATGTAATAAAAGAATACTTTGCAAATTATTATTTACATATGAGTGATATAACGGTTGATTTTTATGATGGTGGTATAAAAATACATAATAACCATGCAGAACCATGGAGAGTTACATTGGTTGATACAGGATTAAACACAATGACAGGTGGTAGAATAAAAAGAATAAAAGATTATATAGGCAATGAAACATTTATGCTAACATATGGTGATGGTGTATCAGATGTAAATATAAATAATCTTATAGATTTTCACAAAAGCCATGGTAAATTAGCAACATTAACCGCTGTATTACCTGCTGGCAGATTTGGTGCATTACAAATAAATGAAGAAGATAAAATAGAAGAATTTGCAGAAAAACCACCAGGCGATGGTGCATGGATAAATGGTGGCTTTTTTGTATTAGAACAAGGGATATTTGATTATATCGAAGGAGATAAGACAATTTGGGAAAGAGAGCCCCTTGAGAATTTAGCAAAAGAAGGAAATCTTTTTGCATATAAACATTCGGGATTCTGGAAACCAATGGATACATTACGAGATAAAAGAGAACTTGAAGAATTGTGGAATAGTGGAAAGGCGCCGTGGAAAATATGGGATTAAAGGCATTAATTACCGGTGCTACAGGATTTATAGGGTCAAATCTAACAAGAGAACTTCTAAAAAGGGATTGGGAAGTTTATGCGATTATAAGAAATAATTCGAGTATAGGATTAAGTAGATTAAAAGATTTAAAGAATTTAAATTATATTTATATAAATAATAATAGCTTTGAAGATATAGAATACTCTAATATACCAAAATTTGATGCATGTTTTCATTTGGCTGCATATGGTGTAGATTATAATCAGAAAGATATATCACAAACAATTGACGCAAACATAAAATTCACAATGAATTTATTAAAATTTTGCAAAAATAATAAAACAAAGAAAATAATTAATACAGGAACTTGTTATGAGTATGGTATAAATAATAGAAGAAAAATTAGTGAAGATACTCAATTAAATCCTCAATCATATTATGCTATATCAAAAGTAGCTTCGGAATTGATGGCTAATTTATATGCGAGAGAAATGAATTTAAATTTAATTACAGTTAGGCCATTTGGTATTTTCGGAGAATATGAAGGCTTACATAAATTAGTACCTCAATTAATGAAATCAGTTATTTTAAATGAAACCAGAAAAATGACACAAGGAGAACAAATAAGAGATTATTTATATATAAAAGACATA
>JASBVU010000423.1 GCA_029960905.1 Thermoanaerobacterium sp. | reverse complement strand
GTAAAGAATGTAGTGATGCGGCAAAGTTTCAATTCCTTATAGGTAGGCTAAAAACCCATACTAAAGACGAATGCAAAGGAGGAATGCAGATGTGTTTCAATTCCTTATAGGTAGGCTAAAAACTGTCTAGTTCCCAGCCATCTGCCTTGACAATATCACCGTTTCAATTCCTTATAGGTAGGCTAAAAACGCAGAATGGCATGTCCGAGTTCATGCGAACATACTAGTTTCAATTCCTTATAGGTAGGCTAAAAACACGTTTAAACGTAGTAAATTCAGCACACTTATCTTACATAAAATTTATCTCGTGTAAAGCTTATGCCTTTATTATACCATAAACTACTGAAAATTCAACTTATCGCTATAACAAGATGTCGTCGATGTTCAGCACTTTTTGCACTATTGGACATCGACGACATTTACCAGATGCTTAATACATCACTCGTTTTAAATCCTGTTTCACTATCGTAATAATCTTCAATAGAACTATTATTTACATACTTAAAGCCATCTACTTCTGCAGGCATATTTTCTGTTTTTTCTGGTATTGATATTACGTATTTATAAAAATCAGCTTTAAATTCGTCAAATATACTTCGCCTTTTAAATAGATTTTTTATTTTCTTGAGGTCAGTATACATTTGCCATAAATCAATTGCTTCTTTGTTGTACTCTATAAACACGTCTACTTTATAGTATTCATCATCAATAAGCTTAAATTTGCTTACACTTGGCGTCCCATCATCACTGTCGTACTTTAGTTTAAAAACCGCATCTAAAATGTCAATTGCTTCTTTTGATGAAAGGTTTTGTGATATCTCTCTATAATAACGGTCTATTATGTCTAAAAAATCTTTTTCTGATATTACTTCGTGCTCTGACAAGATCCTTTCAGTAATATTAAGCATGACTTTATCGTAAATCCTTGACGCATATTTCCTATTCTTTTCATCAATCAATGATACTACATATACTTCTCCTTTTTTCTCCCAATTTCTGTTACATCTGCCTGCTGATTGATTTATAGAATCCAGCGGTGCTAAATCTCTCACCACTACATCAAAGTCTATGTCTACACCAGCTTCCACAAGTTGTGTCGTAACAGCGTATTTTATGCTTTTTGTCTTTAAAAGGTTTATCCTCTCAAGCCTTTCATATGGTATTACATGTGTCGACATGTATATTATTTCTTCATCCGATAATTTTTCTTTTAATAGTTGATAAAATTGTCTCGCTGATGAAATAGTATTAAGTATAAAAAGATAGCTTCTTCCATCTTTTAAGTCAAACATATCTATCAGCACATCAAGATGGATGTCTTTTTGCAAAACCGGCTTTATTACTACTCTATCCATTTGATTGAAATAGTTTCTTTTGTCTGTAAGCTGCTTAACTTCATTATCGTCAAATATCATAGGCTGTGTTGCCGTAACAAATATTATATATGAATTTAATTTATATGCAACTGCTTTTAAGACTTCTTTCACAAGCTTCCAGTAATAGAAAGGGATTGACTGAATCTCATCAAGTATTATTATGGAATTTGCTATTCTGTGAAATTTTCTTAATGCACTGTTTCTATTAGACAAAAGTGTATGAAAAAGCTGTATAAATGTCGTGACTATGATTTCCGAGTTCCAGCCTTCAATCATTATCTTTGACTTTTCTGTATCAAATTCTGTTTCATTATCACTGTATTTTACTTCTGAAAGATGGTGGTGCTTCAACAATACATTTGTGCTAACATCTATATTATTGCTTTTTAATATCTTTTCGAATTCTTGATAGTTCTGCTCTATAATGCTTAAATATGGCAAAGAGTAAATAATCCTGAAATTTTTGTTGTATACATTATAAAGTTTGTTCCTCAATTTTAAAGCAAATGATATGGATGTCATGGTCTTCCCAAGTCCTGTCGGAAGATTTATTGATAAAATTCTTCCGTCAATGTCTATCATACTGTTATTTACTTCTCTGTATGCATCTTCTCTTAATGCATTTATTCTACTGTTTTTGTAAGTAATATGAGACTTATACTTATCAACTGCATCTGACATCAGTTCAACATAAGCTGGCGAAATTTTCCCGATTACGACATCGCTTTTGTCTGAGTCTATAAGAAGTGAAAATATATAGTTTATAAGGATATAGTACGTTAAATCCTTACTTTCTTTTATTTTTCTTAAATATCTTCTTATATTTCTCATCTCATTTTTTATATTTTCTATATTATTAGCTACAGTTGTCTTATCTAAATCAATATTTAGCCCAGCTTTTTTTAAATTATCGCCTAATATCTTAAACTTTTCTTCATCTATGCCGTCAAGCTGCAATTTCATTATTTCTATGTCGCTGTCGTCTAAAGAAGCTTCTGTCAATACGTCATTTAGATTCC
>JASBVU010000422.1 GCA_029960905.1 Thermoanaerobacterium sp. | reverse complement strand
TGGCGCCGAAATACACGATGGTAAAATATACGGCAGGGGGGCAACAGATGATAAAGGGCCTATAATGGCTGCTCTTTACGCATTAAAAGCTATTAAAGATTCTGGGCTTAAATTAAACAAGCGAGTAAGGATACTTTTTGGCACAAATGAAGAGACTGGCTCTAAAGAGATAGAGCACTACCTTAAACACGATGAATCACCATCAATTGGTTTTACACCAGATGCCAATTACCCAGTCATATATGCAGAAAAAGGAATCACCATGTTTGAGGTAGTAAAAGATTTTGAAAAGAAATCTCAAGATATGGTTATTAAGTATATAAAAGGCGGCAATAGGCCTAATATGGTTCCAGACTACTGCGAATGCGGCATTTATGTGAAGGATGAAGACAGGAGAAAAGCTCTTCATGATGAGGTAAAGAGGTTTAAAGATGTTTCAGGCTTTGATTTAGACAGTGCAATCGAAAACGACATGCTTATAGTAAAATCCCGCGGCGTATCAGCCCATGGTAGCCTGCCTCATCTTGGAAAGAATGCGATAATGCAGCTTTTGATGTTTTTAAATGTCATATATCAAAGTGAAGACGATGTAAAAGAATTCATAGACTTTTTTGCGAAAAATGTCGGGCTTGAGACAGATGGCAAGACATTTGGAGTTTACCTAAAGGATGATACGGGTGTGCTTTCATTTAACGTAGGTACCATCAATTTTGACGAGAAAAAGGGTTCCATAGGGTTAAATATCAGATATCCTGTGACTTATAAGTACGAGGATCTGATGAATCCATTTAATGAGAAAATAAGTGAACACGGCATGAGAGTAGAAAACATGATGCATCAGCCGCCACTTTATTTCCCTAAAGATCATTTCCTCATAAGGACTCTTATGAAAGTCTACGAGGATGTGACAGGAAGGAAAGATGAGCCGTTGTCGATTGGTGGTGGAACGTACGCCAAAGAGATGAAAAACATGGTGGCATTTGGGCCGATTTTCCCGGGTAAACCAGACCTTGACCATCAGGCCAATGAGTACATTGAGATAGATGATCTCATCTTAAATGCTAAGATATAGCTCGTTATATACTATTTGGTAAAGTAATGATTAAAGTCAGGAACTTTCCTTAATGATAATTTCCTGTTTTTATGGGTAAGATTTTTTCGCTTTTTCTATATTATAAGTGTAAAAAGAAAAAGGAGGTGTTAAAATGGCAGTTATATCTACACCACAAGGCTCAAGGATTTCCATATCATACATCACTGGAAAAGACGAAAGAGGCGTCGATGTCATAAGAAGCAGGACATACAACAACATTAAAAGTTCTGCATTGGATCAGGATGTCATGGATGTGGCTGCAATTTTAAGCGGGCTTCAAACATATCCTGTGAAATCTGTGACACGCATAAACCAAGTAGATCTGGCGCAGGAGTAATAATTTAAGCTGATTATCAAGGAAGGGAGGGTATAAAAGTGGCGGTACAGCTTCAGATGAACTTCAAAAATAAGCTTGGCAGCAATTTTAGGATAAATGTGGATAACGCACTTGAAACGCTGACAGATAGCCAAGTTAAGGCTGCGATGGATACTATAATATCAAAAAACATATTTGACACAAATGGTGGTGAACTGGTAGAAGCAGTTAGCGCCAGCCTTGTATCCACAACCGAAAAAGAATTTGCAGTCAAATAATACGGCGGGGGCAACCCCGCTTTTAACATTTATTGAACAATACCATAGCTTTTTATGTAAGTATGGCATTGTAAATATGTAAAGGAGGGTTATCATGAATGAGATTTTTGCAGGTATCGCCAATCTTGGGTTTCCAATAGTAGTAAGTATTTACCTTTTAGTTAGAATCGAAGGCAAATTAGATAGCCTGACCAATTCTATAAACGAATTGGCAAAAGCTATAACAAAGATAGAATAAGCGCAGAAGGCGCTTATTCTATCAACTTATTACTTCACTTACTCTCTTTTCCATATTATCAGGCTTATCGCGCCTTTCATCAATCATAATGTTTGTTACAACCCTCATTGCCCCATCTTTAAATGGTATATTGTGGATTTCCCCTGCAATTTTCATAAGCTCTCCTGTATTTCCTTCGATGACTGTCGATGTAGGTGTAACAGTGTATTTGAGGCCTCTCGTGTTTAAAAGTTCTACAGCCTCTTGTACAAAGCTTGAGTACGAAGTACTGCCTGTTCCAACAGGGACAAAATTTATTTCCAATATTGACATTTGAATACCTCCTTTGTCATTTTGCTATATTGAACTATCTTGTGGAATATTAATATATTTTGTCGAAAAATATTTTTTTATCCGCTTTTATAAAATGCTGAAAATAAGCTGATTTGAAGAAAAAAATTACAAATAATTGATTAAATTTTGGATTAATTGG
>JASBVU010000421.1 GCA_029960905.1 Thermoanaerobacterium sp. | reverse complement strand
AAATTTGCATGATCCTTGGCCAGGTTATTCAAAAATGGATATGATATTTACTGACCCAGTTCATGAAGAAAATCTTTCGTGGTTTTACTCTTATTTCGTCGGCAAGATTGGAGGAACAATAAAAATTTCACCTCAATGGGTGAATTCAAAAACAAGGGGGTATGTATTTTTTAAAAATAATCCTGGATTGTATAATTTAGAAACTCAAGTTTCACCCGGTAGTGATCATCCGATGCAGATTATATTTGTATCGGATAATTAAAAAAATAACTTAAAAAATTTAATTTTAGAAGGGAGAATCAATCATATGAAAAAAATAATTTCAATACTTATCATTATCGTATTGAGTTTAGGAATTGTGAGTTGTGGAGCAAAACAACAGAAAAATGAATCGGTACAAGATGCAGTTAAGAAAGAACCTGTAAAATTGGCATTCTGGCACCTGTGGTCCGGCCCTGAAGCAGAAGCTCTCCAGGAGGTAGTTGATGAATTTAATAAAACCCATGAAGATATTCAGGTATCTTTGGTGAGCACCGATATTCAAAAGCAGCTAACTGCATTATCTACCGGTAGCGGTCCTGATATAGCGGGGAATTTTTACTTCAATGTTGCCTCATGGGCAAGTAAAGGGGCAATGCTGGATTTAACAGATCTGATTAAAAGGGACAATTACGATACTAACGATTTTGTACCTTCCACATTAAAAACTGTCACATTCAAAGATAGGCTTTATGCATTACCGATTGCAATGCATGTCAATATGATTTATTACAATAAAAAATTATTACAGGAAGCGGGATATAATAGTTTCCCCGAAAAACTTAGCGAATTTAAAACAATGATAGAAAAACTTACCATAAAAAAGAATGGAAATTTAGAGAAACTTGGCTATGTACCTACTGCTGATCCGGGACTTTTCAATCTATCCGCATTATTTGGCGCAAAATATGTATCTGATGATGGGAAACAAATCTTAGAAGATCCGGCTATTATTAATGCTTTCAAGTTTGACAAAGAATTTGCGGATAAGTTCGGGTATGAAGATATAAAGAAGTATACCTCATCTTTCGGAAAATATATGTCACCGGAAAACCCTTTCTTTACTGGTCAAGTTGCTGTTAAATTTGATGGTGAATGGCTGGCTGTAATGATTGATAAATATGCTCCTAATTTAGATTATGGGATTGCGCCTCTACCATACCCGGATGATAAGCCGGAGTTAAAAAATGCAGGATATGCATCTACCAGCGTAATATATATTCCAAAATCGACTAAACACCCAGAAGAGGCCTGGACATTTTTGAAGTGGTTAGTTTCTAAAGAGCCTATGGTTAAATTTACTTCAAAAATTGGTAATTTGCCTGCTAGGAAAAGCGCAATGTCCGATCCTGCCTATAATACCATAAAAGGCTTTAAAGAATTTTTAGAATATGCACAGGGTGAGAATATTCGTTCAATACCGCCTATGAAACCTGAAGCCGAGTATGTATCAGAATTGATAGCACAATATGACCAGGTATTAAACGGTAGTATTTCTCCTGAAGAAGCAATGAAAAAAATCAAATTAAAACTGGATCCTGAAATGTAAAAAATTTTTCCTCTTGTTGCGTCTTTCATCTTCATTCCAGAGTGAAGATGAAAGACGCACTATACTGAGAAATTTATTATAAACGAGGGTGGAGAAATAAAATGAGAAACAGATTGAAAAATAACATATATGGAATAATTTTTTCAAGTCCTTGGATAATTGGTTTTATTATTTTTACGATTTATCCGATTTTACTTTCATTATATTATAGTTTTACTGATTTTAACATATTTCAATCTCCCAAGTGGGTTGGAATGAAAAATTATATTGATCTGTTTCATGATGAGAATTTTTACAAAAGCATATGGAATACGGCTTATATTACTATTTTGGGTGTCCCGTTAAATATTATTTTCGGACTTTTAATGGCTGTGTTGGTTAATACCAAAGTAAAAGCACAGTCATTTTTCAGAACTATTTATTTTATACCATCTATTATTCCTATAGTGGCATCATCCATTCTGTGGATGTGGCTATTCAATGCAAAAAATGGATTAATAAATGTTATTTTAAAAAGCTTACATCTTTATCAACCAGGCTGGTTGGTTGATGCTGGATGGACCAAAATCTCTCTTATAATTATCGGAATATGGGGTAGCGGGATGATAATGGTGGTTTTTCTGGCCGCGCTGCAAGATGTTCCAAAAAACCTTTATGAAGCGGCAGAAATCGATGGAGCCAATGGCTTTCACAAGTTTTTTTACATTACACTACCTTCGATATCGCCGGTAATCTTTTTTGAAGTTATAATAGGTATAATTGCATCATTGCAATATTTTACTCAGGCTTATGTTATGCTTTCAACAAATAA
>JASBVU010000420.1 GCA_029960905.1 Thermoanaerobacterium sp. | reverse complement strand
AAAAAGCGGGGTATTCTGCCTTATAAAGCTCGATACGCCAAAAATAAGCCCTATAAAAGTGCCTACATAAGGTCCTTCTAATATAGAACCTATTATAGTAGGTATGTGCATCGTTGTAGCATTAGCAATGCCTAATGGTATATAGCCTAATGGCGTTGTAGCCATTACGATAGATATGGCAGATAACATACCAGCAACGGTAATTTGCCTAACACTAAGCTTTGAAGTCACATTTCCACCTCCAATCCAGTTCCATTTTGGATACCGGTCGAATCATTGCAATTTTTGATATGTCCAGCTCACAAGATGCCGGCAAAATAATTCTACCAAAAAAACGCATGTATATCAAGCATTGCATCATTTTACGTACAAAAGCACATCGCCTGTATTCACGGAAGCACCTTTTGAAACATTTATCGATATTACTGTGCCATCATAAGGTGATGTGATTTCATTTTCCATCTTCATGGCTTCCAGTATTAAAAGCACATCGCCTTTTTTAACAGTCTGCCCTTGGCTTACTTTGACATCCAGTATAGTTCCCGGCATAGGCGCATTGATTGGTGCCCCATCTTTGACTTCATTTTTCACTTCCACCTGCGTACTGTTTGCACTTGCCTTTGCCTCATTTTTAACAACGGTTTCTTCTGCTGATTTCTTCTCTCTTACGATATCTTTTACTTCTTCTACTTCCACATCGTATTTTTTACCATTGACAGTCACTATAAATTTTCTCATTTTCATCCTCCTCATCTATCTCATCTGACTGTAAAGGCCAGCTTTTCTCCACTCCGGCATGTTTGAATCGACTCTCTTTATGGATTTTATGCGAAAATTCTTCGCGTATTCGCCAAATGCCGCATAAATTGCAGCTTCAATGACAGCAACTATTTCTTCATTTATCTCTTCCATTCTTTCACTTCCCTTTAAATACGATTTTAAACAGGAAAATTGCCATGCTTTTTGCTTGGCCTTGATTCCCTTTTGCTCATAAGCATATCAAATGCTGAGATGAGGCGAGGTCTTGTCTCATCGGGCAGGATCACATCATCTACATACCCTCTCGCTGCAGCCCTGTATGGGTTTGCAAAATTCTCCCTGTACTCATTTATCTTCTCATTTCTTGCAGCCACAGGATCATCAGACGATTTTATCTCATTTTTAAAAACAATGTTTGCCGCTCCATCAGGCCCCATGACTGCTATCTCGGCAGTAGGCCATGCCAAAACAAAATCAGCGCCTAAGTCTTTGCTACACATTGCAAGATATGCTCCACCATAAGCTTTCCTCACAATAAGAGTCACCTTTGGCACTGTAGCTTCAGAATAAGCGTACAACATCTTAGCTCCATGCCGTATTATTCCACCGTACTCTTGGTTTGTACCAGGTAAAAATCCAGGAACATCCACTATGCTTAAAAGGGGGATGTTAAAAGCATCGCAAAACCTTATAAACCTTGATGCCTTATCGGATGCATTAATGTCAAGGCATCCAGCCAAAACTTTAGGCTGATTTGCTATTATCCCTACCGTCCTTCCATTAAGCCTTGCAAATGCCGTTATTATGTTTTGTGCATACATTGACTGTGACTCAAAATACACCCCTTCATCTACAATTTCCGAAATGATCTCTTTCATGTCATAAGGTTTATTTGGGCTATCTGGTATTATCTCCACAAGTCTATGGGACAATCTATTCATGTCATCATCTGTTGCCATTCGCGGCGGATCTTCCAAATTGTTTGATGGAAGATAACTTAAGAGATTTCTCACCATCTTCAAACACTCTTCGTCGTTTTCAGCTCTAAAATGCGCAACACCGCTTTTTGTGCTGTGAGTAATAGAACCACCAAGTTCTTCAGCGGAGACATCTTCCCCTGTCACAGCTTTTATGACCTGCGGTCCAGTTATAAACATCTGGCTTGACTTGTCTACCATAAATATAAAGTCAGTAAGGGCAGGTGAATAAACAGCGCCACCAGCGCTTGGCCCCATGATCACCGATATCTGAGGTATTACTCCTGATGCCAACGTATTTCTGAAAAATATGTTGCCATATCCTGATAAAGCATCAACGCCTTCTTGTATTCTTGCACCTCCGGAATCATTTAAACCTATTATCGGCGCACCCATCTTTAAAGCCATATCCATAATCTTAGTGATTTTTTTTGCATGATACTCGCCTAATGATCCTCCTAAGACTGTAAAATCCTGTGCATACACGTAAACAAGCCTTCCATCTATAGTACCATACCCTGTCACAACGCCTTCACCAGGTATCCTCTGCTTTTCCATTCCAAAGTCAATACACCTGTGCTCAACATACGCATCTATCTCCACAAAGCTATCTTATATTCCGCCGTTTGAACCCAACCGACGGAAAACGATGCAGAATTAGAATACAAG
>JASBVU010000419.1 GCA_029960905.1 Thermoanaerobacterium sp. | reverse complement strand
AGCGACTTTAAATCCGAGGACCCTCATGACGTTTGTAGCCCCAGCATTTCCACTGCCGTATTTTCTTATATCAGTCTTTTTAATAAAATTAGTAAAAAAATAAGCACTGTTAAATGACCCAATTAAATAGGCTAGTATAGCGGCTAATGCTATCTTCACCATAGATTCACCTCCTTTACTTTTCACCTTTTCTTCTAACTTCGATTCTTAACGGTACGCCTTCAAATCCAAAATTATCTCTAATTGTATTCTCTATAAACCTCATATATGAAAAATGCATTATCTCTGGATCATTTACAAATACTGCAAATGATGGTGGTTTTGTGCCAAATTGAGTTACATAGTATACTTTTAACACACGGCCTTTTTCTGCAGGTGGCGGATTTATAAGTAGAGCTTCACTTATTACATTGTTTAACGTGCCAGTTGAAATTCTCTTATTGTATTCTTCCCAAACGCTATTTATTTGATCAAAAAGCTTATTTAATCTTTGACCGGTTTTAGCAGATATAAACATTATTGGCGCAAAACTCATAAAAGAAAATTTCTCCCTTATAAGCTTTGTATATTCATTTACAGTGCTATTGTCTTTTTCAATAAGATCCCACTTGTTCACCGCAATTATCATTGCTTTATTCTGCTCAAAGGCATAACCGGCAATTTTAGTATCTTGCTCAGTAGGGCCTTCAGTAGCATCTATTACAAGAATGCATATATCAGATCTATCAATTGCAGCTAAAGCCCTCAAAACACTGTATCTTTCAATCTTATCTTCTATCCTGCCCTTTTTCCTCATACCCGCCGTATCGATTATGACATATTTTTTATCATCTTTTTCAAAATACGTGTCAAGAGCATCTCTTGTAGTACCAGATATGTCACTGACGATGGCCCTTTCTTCACCTAATATCTTATTGACAAGAGAAGACTTTCCTACGTTTGGCTTTCCTATAAAACATATTTTAATAGTTTCTTCATCATATTCGTCTATATGATCAGGTATATTTTTAATAACTTCATCTAACAAATCTCCTATTCCTAATCCATTAGATGCTGATATTGTTATTGGTTCTCCAAATCCAAGCCTCATCGAATCATAATAGCTAATAGGCATTTCTTTAAAGTTGTCAACTTTATTTAATACAAGCAAAACTTTTTTACGAGATTTCCTCAGCATATTTGCTATGTCTTCATCAACAGGACTTATGCCTTCTTTCGCATCAACTATAAATAAAATCAAATCAACCGTTTTTAAAGCGGCTTCAACTTGCATTTTTATTTTTGAGAAAAATTCATCTTCCGAATCTGGCTCAAGCCCTCCTGTATCAACCAATATAAATTTTTTATCCATCCACTCCGTCTCATAATAAATTCTATCCCTAGTTACACCAGGTTGATCTTCAACTATCGAAATACGTTGTCCAGTTATTTTATTAAAAAGCGTCGATTTGCCTACATTTGGTCTCCCTACAATTCCTACCATAGGATATGCCATGATATCACCTTCCAATTATCTTTTGTATAAATTTTTTACCGTCTACTTCAGAAACTAATACTTTTGTATTCAGCTCCTTTTCCACATCATCTATTGTCACATCATCTAAAAATGAGTCAGTACCTTCTTTTATCATGCAATCAGGTATTATTAAAGTTTCACCATTTATTTTGCCTTTCAACTGATTTATAATATCGCCACCTGTTATAAGACCCGAAACAGTAATCTTTTTACCAAAAAAATTATTAATTATTGGAACAACTTTAATATCTATGCCTTTTTTACTCAACATGCAAACTAATTCCTTAATAAATTTATATGCCGACACTCCCGTTATAACACAAAAACTATCTCCTATAGGCTTTACATCTCCAATTTTTTTGTAGTAATCTTCAAACTGCTTTTTAAACATCGCCATGAGGCCGACACCATTTTCAATTTGCGGAAAACTTTCATACGCATTATAATCAGGTATGTCTATACCTGCTAAAACATAAAATTCATCTGCTGCAAATACAAATGATGTTTTTATATCATTTTTTAACTTTCTTTGCCACTTAAATATTTTATTTAATACATCTTTCGCACTTTTTTTATCAAATGTCTTAAGCTCAAAAAGCCCTTCTCTATGATCCGTAAGTCCAACTGGCACAACCGCAACTGATTTTACGCCTGGATAAAGCTTTGACAGATCGTCAATAGTCTTATCAAGGATTTGTCCATCGTTAAGACCTGGGCATAAGACTACTTGACAGTGCACTTCAATACCGTTTTTAATAAGCTCCTTTACCTTATCCAAAATTCCTACAGCATTTGGATTTCTCATCATCTTTTTGCGGATCTCATCATCTGTCGCATGAACAGACAAGTATATTGGAGACATCTTATACTTTATAATCCTGGAAAATTCTTGATCGCTTACA
>JASBVU010000418.1 GCA_029960905.1 Thermoanaerobacterium sp. | reverse complement strand
TTTCCGTTATTCCAAAGTTCATATTCGCTTAAATCTATAATGTTATTCCAACTTATACCGTAACCACCAGTCTCAACTTTTACCGCTTTAAAAAATGCTTTATTTTTTAATAACTCGAACGGCCATTCATCAAGTTTTTGTTTCATATCGTATTCCTTTATTACTCCATTTTCAAATTTAACAATTAATTTATAATCATCTATAGCTTTTATGCTAATAACTTTATGCATCTTTTATCACTCCAATCCAGGCAACTTTATGAATTTTTTGCTTTCCCAAATATCTAATAATTCACTCTGGTATTTGTTAGCCCATTCAATAACTAATTCTTTTGCTCTTTTAGGAAGATCCCCTTCAATCATTTCAAGAGTTTTTATGTCAAACATACCTACATATTCGCCATATATAGCGTGAAAATGTGGCGGTAAATGGTCTCCAAAATACATTTTTATTACTATGCCATAAAATCTTGTTATTTCGGGCATTCCAATTTCAACTCCTTATTTTTAACATATTTTAAGATACAGTATATACATTTAATAAATATTCTATTTCTTATTATTCTACCTTTAAAAATCAAATTCTATCTTATTTGATTTTGTTGCAAATAATACTTTATTCTAAATAAATTATACTATAAAGTAAGTCATATTAGTAACAAAAATAAGATTTTGTTGTATATAAATTTTAAAGCTATGATATAATTTTATTAGCCTCTGAAAGGAGGTGAGATAATGGCATCCAAGAAAAATAAGCGGAAACAAAACCGCAGTATAGATTTGTACAAAATTTTTGATCTATCACTTAAGTTAATAGAAATTATACTTAAGTGGTATTCAAAATGAGTACATATCTATGAAAAAAGACGAGAATGCGACTCTCGTCTTTTTTTGATAATGGCATCCAAGAATTAATTTGTCTACATTTATTATATCATATAAAAATAAAAATTAAACAAAAATTTTGTTAAGTGCATAAATCTATGCCTTATATATTGTCAATATAAATTCTTCTCCTTGTTCCATTAATAGAGGCTCCTTTGCTCCTAATTCTTTCATTTGCTTTAGTATCATTGGAATACCTCTGCCCAATTGATTAATATACCTCATGTTTTCCATATACTTAACAAGGAAAGGATTCCGGGCATACGATACACCTATCTTCATTTTCTCAATTGTCACTGTATTTGGAAGTCTTCCTGGACTTCTGAACTCTATACGATCGTCATACATAAACACTCTTATTTTAGATCCACTAATGCTGTAATTCCTGTGTACTAAAGAATTTACTATAGCTTCTCTCATAACAATCATAGGATATTCTTCTTTTTCCTCTCTTTTTAGCCCATTTATAACAGATGGAGTTAGCATATTATTCTTAATTACAACCATTAGTTGTTCAGCAATATCTTGAATTCTTCCTGTTATTATCTTTTTGTCAATTAATTCATCTGTAATTTCGCTGCCTTTGAAATGGGCAAAGCTTACACCATTCTGAGGGAGATACTTTTCTGGATTTTTGCCGAATACTAATAACCCTCCAACAGTACAAAGCTTTTTACCGTCAATTTCTTTCAAAATATCTGCATTGACAAGTATTCTTTCTCTTGTTTCTTTTGATTCTTCAAATAAATCAAATGTATTATATTTAATAAAATAGTCTCTGATTATATCTATGTTTAAATCATTGATAGATGTACCCTCAACAGGTGATATGTCAAAATGAAGACTTCCGCTTGCTTCAAAAAGCCTCAGAAGTTCTTCAACGGTCATATAAAAGCCTCCTAATCAAAGTTTTCTACCAAAATAATATTATTACTATATGATGCAAAATTAACTACTTCACTAGTAAAACCACTCTTTGAGAATAAAACATAGTACTTATTTTGGTAATCAAATAATGTGCTTTTTTCAATTAAGTCATTTAAAACAGCCATATCTATCTTTTGATTTTGCCATTTGCACTCTCCAAATATTATATTATCATTATTGATAGCAACAATATCAATCTCTTCTTCACGTTTTTTATACGGATTGTTTCCCCACCATTTACCTATTTCTTCAAAAATAAACGGCAGTTTTTTATTTCTATTCAGTATTTTAAGATAATCTATACATATTTCTTCATACACTAATCCCAAAAAATCATTCATTGATGGCTTAATTCTATTTTCAATGACTTCATCAAGCAATCCCTGCTCTATTAATGCCTTGTTGTTAAAAACAAACTTGTACCAAAACCTGAAAAAATTATCTTTAATCTTATATATGCTTTTTCTGCTTTTAGCTTTTAGTTCTACAGGGGTAATTTTTTCGAGTATTTTTAAGTCTATCAATGTAGAAATATATTTAGAGCACTTATCAGTATCAACACCTACTTTTGTAGATATTTCATTTAATTTACTACTTCCTGTAGCTA
>JASBVU010000417.1 GCA_029960905.1 Thermoanaerobacterium sp. | reverse complement strand
CCTTTGAATCACTAACACACAATAAAGTTGTCGTTGATATGTTTGAAAGTCCTAAGTTTTGGGAAATAGAACATATAGCATTGGCAGAAAAGGCAGATGTATTTGCTATCGTTCCTGCCACGGCAAATATCATAGGGAAAATAGCTAATGGAATAGCAGATGATATGCTTACAACCACTATAATGGCTACTAATGCGAAAGTTGTTGTTGCCCCTGCAATGAATACAAATATGTACCAAAATATTATATTTCAAGAAAATTTAAAAAAACTGAAAACCGTTGGATATTCCATAATAGAGCCCGAAGATGGAAGATTGGCTTGTGGTACATTTGGCAAAGGCAAATTAGCAAAAATCGAAAATATCGAGAAAAAAATATTGGAATTATTAGGATTAGAAAAAAATGATTATGATGGTTTAACTGTTTTAGTTACCGCAGGGCCTACAATTGAACCAATTGATCCTGTAAGGTATATTACAAATCGTTCTTCTGGGAAGATGGGTTTTGAAATTGCAAAGGCTGCGAGATCGAGAGGGGCTAATGTCATTTTGATTTCTGGACCTACAAATCTAGAAGATCCAATTGGTATTGATACTATACATGTAAATACTGCCTTGGAAATGTACAATGCAGTAATGGAATTTAAAGGCAAAGTTGATGTTTTTATCGGAGCTGCGGCTGTTGGCGACTATCGGCCAGAAACATACGAAATTAACAAAATAAAAAAGAGTGACGATGCACTTGCTTTGAAATTAGTCAGAAATCCAGATATTTTATACGAGTTTGGAAAAGAAAAAGGCAATACTTTCTTAGTTGGTTTTGCGGCGGAAACTGAAAACTTAATAGAAAGTGCTAAGGACAAGATTATAAGAAAAAATTTAGATTTAATAGTAGCTAATGATGTTTTAAAAGAAGGTGCTGGATTTTCAGGGGATACAAATATAGTTAACATCATAGACAAGAATATGAATGTAAAAGAATATCCTTTGATGAACAAAACTGATGTAGCACACGTAATACTTGATGAAATTAAAAAATATTTTGTCAAATAGCCTTAGTGGCTTTTTTTTATGGGGGTATTTATGTTTGCTGATGTTGTTTTAAACGAGTATTCACGAAATATCGATAAAATTTTTACTTATATTGTACCAGATGGTATAAACAACATAAAGATAGGTACTAAAGTTTTAGTGCCTGTAAATAGAAGCACAGTAGAAGGTTATGTTATAAATTTATCAGAAAAAACAGATGTACCAATAGACAAGGTAAAGCCAATAGTTAGCGTTGTAGATGACATTGCTTTGTTTGATGGTAAATTATTGGACTTAGCTTTTTGGATGAAAGACTACTATAAATGCAATATTTCTGAGAGTTTGCAGTGCATTATATCATCAGGAACAAAAAGCAGCATAAAAAGAGTAAAAACCGTTAGGCTTAATAATGACTTTGTGGATGGCTGTAAAATTACTCCAAAACAACTTGAGATTATAAATTATTTAAAGAAAAACGATTCGGTTGCATTATCAAAATTAGTAAAAGATTTAAATATAAGTTATTCAACTGTAAATAGTTTGCTTAAAAAAGGAATTGTGTTGGTAGATTATAAGGAGATAAATAGGTTTAAAACGACAGATTATAGCAGAACCAAAAAACATGTTCCTACTAAAGAGCAAGAGCATGTAATAAATGAAATAAAAAAGATTATTGGTAAAAATATTTTTGAGAAGTATCTTTTATTTGGCGTCACCGGAAGTGGGAAAACAGAAGTTTATCTTCAACTTATTGAAAAGTGTATCGAAGTAGGTAAAGAGGCAATTGTTCTGGTGCCAGAGATATCTTTAACGCCTCAGACTATTGAAAGGTTTGTTTCAAGATTTGGCAATTGGTTGGGTTTTTGCATAGTGGGTTTCTGATTAGAAAAGTTTGATGAATGGAGGAAGATTATAAATGGCGATGTGAAAATTGTCGTTGGTGTTAGAAATGCGGTATTTGCACCATTTTCTAATTTAGGATTAATCATTATTGATGAAGAACATGAAAATACTTATAAACAATCTGATTTTAAGCCAAAATACAATGTAAAAGAGGTTGCAGAAAAAAGATGTGAGATAGAGAAAGCTGTTTTGCTGCTGGGTTCTGCAACACCTCAGGTAGAAACTTATTATAAAGCTCTCAATAAAGAGTACAAGCTTTTAAAATTAACCGAAAGAATAGGGGTTAGTTTACCTGAAGTCGAAATTGTCAACATGAGTCGTGAATTGGCGGATGGCAACAATTCAATATTTAGTAGAAAACTTTATAATGAGATTAAAAAAAATTTAATTAAAGGTGAGCAAACTATTTTATTTTTAAATAGAAGAGGATTTTCCTCATTCGTTGTATGTAGAGATTGTGGTTATGTTCCAGAGTGTCCAAATTG
>JASBVU010000416.1 GCA_029960905.1 Thermoanaerobacterium sp. | reverse complement strand
ACAATTATGTTAAATTACTGCTTTGTTTGACTACGACCACTATTTTCAGCGTACTAGGAGGTAGAAAAATCCAATGAACATAAAAATAAGAGAAGCAGAATTGAATGATTATAAATCAATAAGTACTCTTGTTAAAGAAGTACATAGTTTGCATGTGAGAAATAGGCCGGATGTGTATGTAGATGTGTAGAATCCATTTACGGAAGAAAGATTTAAGGAGATATTAAATGACGATAAAACGAAAGTTTTTGTGGCTGAAGATTGCAATAATGAAATAATAGCTTACAGCATTGTGGAAATAATGACTACGAGAAATATTCCAATTCTTAAAGAGAGAAAATTTGTCTATATAGATGATTTATGTGTTAGTTCGAATCATAGAAAAAAAGGCGTGGGGAGAATGCTATTTAGACATATTGTTGATTATGCAAAAAAATCAGGTTATGATGCACTAGAATTAACTGTATGGGAATTTAACAGCGATGCGATTAAGTTTTATGAAAGTTTAGGTATGACGACAAGAAATAGAAGAATGGAATTGAAGATTTGAAAAGGAAGGCGCCGCCATGGAGCAGATAAGTTTGCTTAAACAAATCGATGATAATCCAACAAAAAAATATTTATGTGTTGTTAAAGATGACAAAATTGTTGATATGACATTTGAAGATATATTTGATACAAATACTTTCAACGAATTCTATGCTGTAACTTATGTTTCTTCACCTGCTTTCTTTTCAAAAGTCGTCAAAGACTTTAAAAAAGCCAAATTTATAATTGGCATTGATGATTCAGAATATTTATCGTCATTTACAAGTGGTATAGAAAAATTCGTTGATATCAGAGGAAGAATAGACTTTTGGAACGACTTACAGAAAGAAGTTAAAGAAAAAATTTGTGATGAAAGTATTTCTATCAGATTTACCTTAGATGCTCCCATTCACTCGAAAATTTATCTTCTAAATAACAGCGAAACAGGCTTTAAAAGAGTGGTAATTGGTTCTGCAAATCTCACAGAAAAAGCTTTTATTAATAAAAAGCAGTATGAAGATATCATTATATTTGATAATGACGTAGAAAAGTACGATAATATTATAATCAGAGGTTTAAACCATTGTTTGAAGCGGGAGTTAATTATATTCCTGACATAATAAGAAAAAAATATCTAAAGAATCCTTCTGCAATATTGTTTAGCAAAGAGGTAGCAACAGAAATATTAAATAATGATTTAGAGATAAATCGCAATAAATTTTGTGTATTGACGGATGAACAAATGGCTGAACTAAAATCCCGATCCCAACAATTGGAAGAACAGTATGAAGTTAAAAAAGAAAGATTCAAAGATCAACCACAATAATAAATCATATTACGAAAAAGAAGGGAAATAATTATATCTTAAAACCTTCCGAATAGTTTAATACAAAGCGGAAGAACAGTCGATAAAAATAAATTAGAAGACTATTTTAAAAAGGAATATCTTGCACCTAAAGGAATATCTTGCACCTATTCTTGTAGATGAAATTCCCTCTTCATTTTTTACTGGGAAAACCGGCGAAAATATTATTAAGGAAATTAGCAATAATACAACTGGGAAACACCCTGTAATGATAGGGACAACAAATGTAAGAGAATTTAATACCACAAGTCAAGTTTTGAGAAGAATATATTATATACAGGTTGACAGCGAATTTAATACTAAAGAATTTAATGCAGAATCTAAAAAATATCTAAATGAAATAGAGTCTGAAATTGACAATTCATTATTTAAAGATTTCTCTTATAGAATTGCAGAAAAAATCAAAAATGAGGAGATTCTTTATAAAGAAAATGACTGTTTATTTTTGGCGAGAGAAATCTTTAAAGAATATTATAAAGAATGTGGAATGAATGTACCTGAATGGTTTCCATATCAACCATTTTATGATTATGAGGAAAGAGGCAAAGAAATATGGAAGAACGTCTATGAGAATAATAGGGATGCTTTTATAGAAAAAGATGATGGCACAATATATGTAAATACATCGATTATTTTTAATAATCCGCGTGAAAGAGAAAACATTGTAAATTATTTAGGTATCGGGTGCGTGAAAGAAGATAGCCAGATATTGTTATTAAATGGTGATATATTCTATAATTATATAGGAGTTAAACCAAGAAATTCTTTTATTAGCACAATAAAAAAATACATAAAAAGATAAAGGATGTTTGATGTGATATATTTTTAATACAAAACATTGTTGCAAGAGCCACTTTCTAGTGGAATATAGAATTCTATTAAATAAAAAAGAAATTTTGGGGGTTATGATGAAACTTCTTATAAAAATTACTGCATTGCTAATAGTTTTTGTTGTCTTTTTAAATATCATTGCAGAGATACAAGTGATCACATTTGCATATAATGCAAAATCGGTGAAATCCGATGCCA
>JASBVU010000415.1 GCA_029960905.1 Thermoanaerobacterium sp. | reverse complement strand
TTATTCAACATCATTAACCCACCTATCAATCATTATTTATCAACTTTAACAATTAAGTATCTCAATATACCGTCTGTAATCTTGTATACTCTTTCAAGTTCGTGTGGGACATCTACATCGCTTGTAAAGTTCATCAATACATAGTATCCTTCCGTTTTCTTATCGATTTCATATGCAAGCTTTCTTCTGCCCCACTCATCCACATTAGTAATTTCTCCACCTTTTTCTGTTATGAGATTTTTAAACTTCTCAATTAAAGCAGGTCTTGCTTCGTCATTTACATCTGGAGAAATTATGAATATTGTTTCATACGCTCTCATTCTTTCACCTCCTTATGGACTTTACGGCCCTATTGGGCAAGGCGGCAATCCATATTGTTATTTTATCATTGTTCATTTGGTTTTTCAACAGTTTTTATCACTTTTTTCATTCCCTTTTCAAATTTTGGCCTAGGCATTAAAACCATTCTGCCGCATTTTAAACATTTTATCCTTATGTCCATCCCCACCCTAAGCACTTCCCATTCATCACCGCCACAAGGATGGACTTTCTTCATTTTTACAATATCACCTACGTTAATCTCTTTCGGCACTAATATCACCCTTTTTATTTTTGTCTTCAATTGATACATTCATGTGAGGATATGGCAGATCAATGTTGTAATCCTTAAAAAGCTTCTTAATCCTATATCTTAAATCCCTTTCCACAGCCCACTGTTGCATTGGCTTTGCCATTGCTACTACAGTTATTTCTACTGTAGAATCTTTAAAATTTGTTATTCCAAGGACATTTGGCCCATCTAAAAGGTCTGTCCTATCTCTTTTCATCTGTGTGCATATCTCATTAAGTGCTTCTATAACCATGTCTACATCTTCTTCATAAGATACAGAGACAGTCACAAGAGCTCTCATGGCACCTTTTGAATGGTTCGTCACAGATGTTATCTCTCCATTTGGTATGATGTTTAAATCACCTGAAAAATCTCTTATTTTTGTGACTCTAAGCCCGATCTCCTCCACAGTGCCGGAAAAATTGTTTATGGTTATGTAGTCCCCTACACCGAATTGGTCTTCAAATATTATAAAAAACCCAGTAATGATGTCTTTCACAAGGCTTTGAGCTCCAAATCCTACAGCAAGGCTACCTATACCAGCAACAGCCAGTATTGAACCCATTTTAAGCCCTAATATCTCCAAGATTGAATAGACAGCAACAAAATATATGACGTACTTTAAAATATTTTTCGTAAGGGAAGAAAGAGTCTTTACTTTTCGGTCAGAAAATTGAAGCTTTGACTTTTCTTGCATTATATAAAATCGATCGATTAAAAGATATCCTAACTTTTTGGCAATATACGCTATTATGATGACTTTTATGATGTCAAAAGTAGTCCCAAAAATTTTTATATCGTAAAGCTTCAGTATTTGATCGTAAAATCTACTTATGTACTCCAATTTAAACATCCTTTCTTTTAAAGAAAAAGCAGTTTAACAATATCTTTGTTTGTCAAAAATAGCTTTGCAAATTGAGATTTCTCTATGTAAATCCAATAGCTTAATGGCAGCATACTATTTACAACATTCAATAATCCAAATAGAAGAAATAGAAATACAAATCCTTCTATACCACCTAAAATTCCCCCACCAACTCTGTTGAAAGTCCTTATGACAGGATAATCCATTAATTTATTAATAGTTACTGCTACGGCTTTTATAAATAATAAGGATAACAAAAATGTAAATACAAAACTAACCAATGTTACTATCATCTTTGTTGATGCACCACTTAAAATTTCATTTCCATACCCTGTAATTTTTATTATAAAACTTAATAACTTGCTGTTCTTTAGTATTGATTGTTCTACAATTGGGTAAAATCTTTTAGTTAAGACCCATGATAACACAATGCTAGCCATACCGTAAAGTGTCATGATAAATCCCTTAACGAAACCAGAGTAAGTAAAATAAGCTATTATTAAAAGTATTGCCACATCAACAAAATTCATATAAACCACCTTAAAATACAACTACTATTATAATACACATATCTACACGGCTTTTCAACCTAAATGTCATCAGTGTATTAACAAGGTAAAAATTGTGAAAAATAATTATGAGATTGCTTAAAGGAGATGGGCACAGTGAAACTGATAAACATAAACGACAAAACTTGTTACAGCGATTTTAGCCTTGAGTTTTCAAGGTGTTTTAATAAATTGTTCAATTTTAAAGATGAATTTGTCATTGTATGTATTGGCACGGATAGATCGACAGGAGATAGCCTTGGACCTATTGTCGGATACAAATTAAAAAACTATTTCTATCGCCGGACCACCCCTGGATCAAGCAGCATCCGGAATGGTTCGAGTTCCGTCCCGACGGAACGATGAAGTATGCCGAGAATCCGCCGAAGAAATACGAGGA
>JASBVU010000414.1 GCA_029960905.1 Thermoanaerobacterium sp. | reverse complement strand
GTTGCGGAAGTCCCTCATAATGATGAACCTGATACAAAGTTGGTACCGATATTTGATCCAGATAAGGGAATGGTGGTAATTAAGAAATTTGACAAACAGGATAAAGATATAGATTTTTCTGATTCAAGGTTTGTAAGGACAAAAACAGAGCAATACCTTACATCTATTTCTCATTTCAGAATTGCAAGGAGCAAAAACGGAATTCATTTTGATATTGATGAAAAGCCTGCAATGTTTCCTTCTAATGTGTATGAAAAATTCGGTATAGAAGATCCAAGGATTACCTATATCGATGGTCGATATTACATAAACTATAGTGCGATATCAGATATTACGGGTGTAACTACCTGTCTTGCTTCCACAGTTGACTTTAAAACATTTAAACGTCATGGATGTATTTTCACGCCGGATAATAAAGATGTTGCCATTTTTCCTGAAAAGATTGGTGGCAAGTACTATGCTCTCTGCCGTCCTGCCTCTGCAGAATATAAAAGGCGCGATATGTGGATATCGGAATCTCCAGATCTTATATGCTGGGGCAATCATAGATATCTTATGGGGGCACGAGAAGGGTACTGGGATGATGGAAGGGTTGGCTGTAGTGCTGTACCGTTTAAAATCGATGAAGGTTGGTTAGAGATCTATCATGGTGCATCTAAAAACGATAGATATTGTCTTGGAGCAGTATTATTGGATGCCAACAAGCCTTGGAAGATACTTGCACGAAGCCAGAAACCCATTATTGAACCTGAAACAGATTATGAATTAAATGGCTTTTATGGGAATGTAATATTCAATTGCGGGGTACTCTTTGAAGAAGGTAAAGTCAAGATTTACTACGGAGCAGCAGATACGTGCATTGCATATGCAGAGATACAGTTGTGTGATGTTCTGAATTCATTAAGTTAAATAACATCGTAAAAACCACATTGTCTGAGATTAGAGATGGTATTCATATGAAAAATTTTTGAAATTATAATTATAGATATTTGGGGGAGAAAAATGAGTGATGTTAATAGGTATCTTGAATTCCTAGAGAAGAATCTTGATTTGATTCATTTAAAGAAAGTAAAGGAAAGAATAAAAAAAACGTATAATTATGAAACACCGGATAGAATTCCTGTAAGGATTTACTATAATTGTGATGATTTTTCATATTTTCCATATGAAGAAGCCTTTAACGATATGGAGAAAATGATGATAAATGAGCTTATAGCCATTTGTAGATCTGTGAGGATCCGAGATGATTTTTTACCCAGTATACGTGCTAATTATGGTGTAGGAATACTTCCATCGCTTTTTGAAGCCAAGGTAAAGATTATAAACGGAAATATGCCATGGGTTGAACCTTATGGTTCGGTTTGGAAGATAAAGAAGCTGATAGATAAAGGCGTACCTGAATTTAAAAACGGATTAGGAGGAAGAATTATTGAAACACACAAGTATTACAAAGAAATTCTTGCCAACTTTCCGAAGTGTAAAGAAGCAATTCGAATATATCACCCAGACCTTCAGGGGCCTTTTGATGTAGCTCATCTCTTGTGGGGTCCAGATATATATTATGCTGTGTATGATGAACCTGAGCTTCTTCATGAATTGTTGAATTTGCTTACGGAGACGTATATTCGATTTCTGCAAGAAATAAAGAAGGATATAAATGACGAAGAAGGGGAGTACATATATCACTGGGGTACATTGTATAAGGGACGAGTTGTGCTTAGAAATGATTCTGCAGTTAATCTTTCAAAAGAAATGTACGAGGAGTTTGTGAAACCTTATGATGAAAAGATATTAAATGCTTTTGGAGGTGGCAGCATGCACTACTGTGGAAGGGCAGATCAGTGGATTTTTAGCATGCTTGAGACCAAAGGATTGCAGGCTTTAAATTTTGGTCAGCCGCCCAATTTAGTGTTTGGATTAGAATTCTTGAGTAAAGTTTATTATAAGGCAAGGGAAAAGCATATTCCCATAGTAAGTTATAATCTTGACAATAAAAAAATGATTGAAATACCTCATTCAGATTTTATTACGGGAGTTACATACTCAACATATGTTGAAAACATAAATGAAGCAGAAGTCTTGTTGGAAGCATTGAAGTTAAGTAAAAATAATATTTAAATAGTTTAGAAATCAATGGCATTTATGTTTACATAATATAATATTCATAATATTCAGCCCAAACAACCCACATAGGTGTACATTGCTGTTAATTTTTGCCTTTTGCGTAGCGGTTTGTTCCCAGAATAGTCATCTAACTTCCGCTTTTAATAAAAATTTTCAAAAAGGGTATTGTATAAAAGTGGATTTGGTGGTACAATAAGGTCAAAGAAAGTCAAAGTGTATAATCGTGCTTTACCTGCGCAAGGAGGAGTACTATCCATTTCCTAAAGCGCCTGGTCGCTGTACAAATCCTAAATGCAGGATGCC
>JASBVU010000413.1 GCA_029960905.1 Thermoanaerobacterium sp. | reverse complement strand
TTGCAGGGAGTCGTCCCAGTCAGAAACAGCCTTTTCCAGTTCAATGGGCGGAAGCCCTTTTAAGACGTCGGGGCCGTAATTCAATAACTCTTCCCCGGATTGGGGCCTTAAACCGGCCTTTTTGAGCGCCGCTTTAATCACCAGGCTGCCCAGATTGATCACCGGCACATCCTTCAGCGATCCGCCAAAAGCGCCGATGGCCGTCCGGACGCCACCTACCACAACTACTTCTTTCACCAATGCCGCCTCCTTAAAATAATCTTCATATATTTACCATAACAAGGTACTTCCTTCCATATAACGGCTGATTTCTCCAGGATAATTGTTTTGCGTTTACTGAATAATGTAACTCTTCAGAGTATAAGTTTTCCAATAAACCTCTTTTGTTAATGATGCAAGGACTATACCATACAGAAAAAATCATACAAGTGAGTCATTAGCGTCCGCCCATCAGCAAATCGATTGAATTGTCATATTATTCTGATGTCACCAAGCATCACCCTCGTTATAACCAAGGATTTATCCATTGATTTTCAGATCAGAATTCACAATGCCAAACATCATCACTGATGCTTAACAGCATCTGTTTTTGGGGAAATACTTATGGAGTTTCCTAACGATTGTAGACTGGTTAACACCCAGGATTTGAGCAGCTTTATGTGTACTATGACATTCATTATAAACTTGCAAAATCAGATTCTTCTCTGTTTCCTTTAGCACCTCATAGAGATTTAAATTTTGCCAACCTGGAACTGATTGTTTTTCACCGGAATCTAACAATGCGCTATCTGTATCAATTAAATCATCACTGCTTAAAATCACCATGCGTTCGATGGTATTTTCCAACTCACGGATATTTCCAGGCCATTGGTAATGGACAAGCTTAGATATTAATCGCGACGATATTTTTTTATTTAAACCATATTTACGATTGAATTTTTGCAAAAAATGATGGACCAACGCGGGAATATCATCAAGACGCTGCCTGAGCGGAGGAATAAGAATAGAAATAACATTTAATCTATAGAACAAGTCCTGACGAAATTTCCCTTCTTTAATCATGTCTTCCAGATCTCGATTTGTAGCCGCAATAACCCGAATATCTAATTTAATAGGTTTACGCCCGCCGATACGGTAGATTTCCTGTTCTTGCAATACACGCAGGAGCTTTGGCTGTATGTCCAGGGGAACCTCACCGATTTCATCTAAAAAAATCGTTCCCCCTTTGGCCAACTCAAAAAAACCGAAACGTCCATCTTTAAATGCACCAGTAAAAGCGCCACCTTCGTAACCGAAAAGCTCGGACTCGATAAGGTTGTGAGGAATAGAAGCACAGTTAACTTTGATAAGAGGCCCCTTGGAACGATTACTTGATTTATGAATGATCTCAGCAATTACCTCTTTACCTACGCCTGACTCACCTAATAGTAAGACAGTAGAATCAACCTGCGCCACTTTGATAGCTGTTTCCACTTTAGCGACCATTTCCTTACTCTGATAAACAACATCTTCTAAAATTTTTTCCAGTCGATACCTTTCCACCTCCGAAAAATATTTTAATGTTAAACCCTGAGCCTCTTTTAGTTGCTCGCGCAAATTGCTCAGTTCAGTTAAATCTCTAACATTGGCAATAACCCGGTATATGTTGCCGTCACCGTCAAAAACTGGTGTTCCAGTAAGTATTATCTCTTGCCCGGTCTTTAAACGCAGAGCGATAGTCTCACATGTTTTGGTTTTCAAAACCTTTAATATAACTGATTCCGGCAGATAACCATTCTCAATAAGCCACTTGACCGGCTTACCGACAAGTTTTTCTTCACCGATGCCCATTATTTGTCGATAGGCATCATTTACATTAAGTATTACTCCATCATTATCCGCTACGACAATCCCATCAGCTGAAAAGTCTATGATAGTATTTAATTCCTTATTCATTAACTGAACTGTCCTTAATTCATGAGATATCATTTCTAGTTCGGATATATCCTGAAATACACCAACTCCCCCAATTACCTTTCCCTTATCGATGATAGGTGTTTTATTAGCCAAAACACTTTTGTTGCAAAGAACCATTTTCTGGGCATATTGAGCCTTGCAGCTCTGGATGACAGAGGTTAAGCTGGAGTTAGGAATTATATCGTCAATTTGTTTTCCTAAAACATCGGACGCATTGATGCCAATCAGATTCTCGGCGGCCTTATTCAATACAATAATTTTATTATTACTATCTATGGCTATAATACTGTTATGGGTTGAGTTAATAATAACCTTAAGCTCTTTCATGGCGTACTTAAGCTGACGATAAAAAGCAGTTACCAGATCGGTTCTGGTGGCAATACCAACCAACTTTCCGGCGGTATTGACGACAGGCAGCCTTCCGACCTGAATTTGCCAAGCTTCTTCAGGCGTTGCTTCTTCATTAATTGTAATGACATTT
>JASBVU010000412.1 GCA_029960905.1 Thermoanaerobacterium sp. | reverse complement strand
AACAGAATGATACATATGTGGCTGTTTTATTCAATAAAGTACCTTATTTAATTGATATTATTTTGGCACAATATTTGCAGTATATGAAGATGTAAAAATTATTTTGAGAGGAGGTATTAAAATGCCTTTTACAATTATAGGAGGGAAAAATATATACTATGAAGTGTATGGTGAAGGTGAACCAATAATTTTTCTTAATGGAATTATGATGAGTACAATTAGTTGGGCACCATTTATTGATACTTTTTCGAAAGATTTTAAACTGATATTAATCGACTTTGTTGACATGGGACAATCAGAAAAGAGCACTTGTGATTATCCTATTGATTACCATACAGAAACATTAAAGGATTTAATAAAAAATCTTGGAATAGAAAAGGCACATATATTGGGTGTTTCTTATGGTGGCGAGGTGGCTCTATTATTTGCATTAAAATACTCGAAAATGATAAAAAGCCTTATACTTGCTAATACTAGTGCATATACTGGTGATTGGCTTAAAGAAATTGGAGAACTTTGGGATAGTGCTGCATCAACATATAACGTTTCTGTATTTTTTAATGCAACGATGCCGTACATTTACTCAAGAGAGTTTATTGAAGAAAATATAAAATGGATTAAAAGTCGGGAAGAGTTATTTGGAAAATATTTTACCAAAGATTGGTATAATGCATTTAGAAGGCTTAACAGAAGTTCTTTTAATTATGATGTAAGAAACGAAATCCATAAAATAAAGGTTCCAACAATGGTTATAGGTGCTGACAAAGACATATTGCTACCACTAAGACTTCAAGAGTTTATCCATGAAAAGATAGAAAATTCAAAAATGGTCATAATAAAAGATTCTGGTCATGCATCAATGTACGAAAAACCATATGAATTTGCTTCAATTGTTATGGGTTATATTAAGACATATAATCAACAAATAAAAATTATATAATTCAGGAGGTTATTTTCATGGATTTTAAAGAGGTATATAAAAGTAAAGTAAAATCGATTGAAGAAGCATTAAAACTTATTAAGTCAAACGATTACTTGTTTTCAGCACAAGCAGGTGCAGAACCTGTAAATCTACTCGAAAACTTACATAAGATAAAGGATTATGGAGTAAAAGGAGTTGAAATACAAAACTGCTTGCCAGTAAGAAACTATGAATATATAGTAAATCCTGAGTACAAAGATGCATTATTCGTACATGGTTGGTATTTTACCCCAGCACTTAGAAAAGCGCAACTTGCAGGAAATGCTACATTCACACCACAACATGCACATATTGCAATTTGGAAAAAGCTATCAGCAATAAAAGACAGAAGAAAGGTATTATTAACTACATGTTCACCTATGGATAAACATGGATATCTGTCACTTTCAATAAGTAATGTATATGAAAAAGATCTAATAGACGCTGGTGCACACATAATATGTGAGGTAAATCCAAATTATCCCAGGACATTTGGGGATAATCTGGTACACATTAGTCAAATTGATGCTATAGTTGAAACAAATACTCCTGTTCCGGAAGCAAACCTTGTTCCATATACCGTTGTAGATAAAAAAATAGGAGAATACGTTGCAGAATTAGTTGAAGATGGCTCAACAATTCAGTTGGGAATAGGTAAGATTCCGAATGCGATAGCAGCTGAATTAAAGACAAAAAATCATCTTGGAATCCATACTGAAATGTTTACAGAAACGATGATTGATTTAATAGAATGTGGTGCTGTTGATAATTCAGAAAAAACCTTATTGAAAGGAAGGTCTGTCTGTGCCTTTGCATTCGGGACAAGAAAACTTTATGATTATTTAGACGATAATCCTTCTGTTATTTTTAATTCCGGGTCTTGGGTAAACAATCCGCGTATTATAGGACAAAACAAGAAATTCATATCAATTAATTCTGCTCTTGAGATAGATTTAACTGGGCAGTGTTGTGCAGAGTCAATAGGAAGTATGCAATACACAGGAACAGGTGGTCTTGCTGATACTGTACTTGGATCACAAATATCTGAAGGAGGCAAGTCAATAATAGCAATGCATTCAACTGCAGAAATAACAAAAGAAGACGGCAAAAAAGAAAGGATAAGCAAGATTGTGCCATTTTTAAAATTAGGTTCTATAGTGAGTTTGTCAAGAAATGACGTTGATTATGTAGTTACAGAATTTGGTATTGCATGGTTAAGAGGCTTATCTGTTAAGGATAGGGTAAATGCATTAATAAATATTGCACATCCAGATTTTAGAGATATGCTAAAATTTGAGGCAAGAAAGAATCAAATATGGTAAATTTAACTAACCGTGCCGGTAATACCGGCACGGAAAAAAGAAAGGAGAATTTAATATGGATAAGAAAGCAAAATTATTTTATGGCTGGTGGATAGTCTTAGTAGCATTTCTTACGATAGGAATAACATATGGAACTAAAGGTGCTTTTGGTGTAA
>JASBVU010000003.1 GCA_029960905.1 Thermoanaerobacterium sp. | reverse complement strand
CTTTGTTTTTACTGTATATTTATCTTTCTGCCTTTTGGCTTGTCTGGATGCAATTTTGGCATTACGATTGTCAATATTCCGTTTTCAAATTTTGCAGTCGTTCTTTCTGAGTCAACTTCAGCGGGAAGTCCTATTCTTCTTTCAAATGAACCATAATATCTTTCGTTTAAATAATAGCTTTGATTTTTTCTTTCGGATTCTTTTGATGTCTGTCCCTTTATCTCAAGTACATCATCGTGGACGCTTATTTCTATGTCTTTTTTGTCAACGCCAGGTAATTCGGCTGTCGCTGTAATTTCAGTTTCGGATTCCGTAATATCTATTCTAGGGCGTGCAAATATATTTGAAAGAGCAGGTAAGTTGAAATCAAAATTAAAGTCTGGCCACATGTCGTTGCCACGCCATTTTATCAAGCTCATAAATGACACCTCCAATAAATTTTACAAAAATATTTTGTGAAAAATAGACTTTTTTATTCTTACATTTTCAATATATGTATGGTAAAATCTATTGTAGACAAAATGAAAAGGAGTTTTTGTATGAGGCCGTCTGAAAAAGATACTAATAAGATCTATTTGCTAATATTAGTTCTATTTGTTTTTGTAGGCTCATACGTTCAAAGGAAATCATTGTACGTGGGGCTTATCATAACGGAGTTTGGTATCGTTCTACTGCCTGTGGTTCTTTTTTTGATTTTTAAAAGGTACGACATAAGATACGTATTAAGGCTAAATAAGCTTGACTTAAATCATGTATTTTTAATAATAGCTATAATGATATGCGGCATGTTTGTATCCAGCTTTTTTAGTATTCTGACAAATTACATTTTAAGTAAATTTGGGAGAATACCGATTCCGCCTATAAATGCTGCCAGCGATGTTGGAGGATTGATAAAACAGATATTGATAATTTCAGGTACTGCAGCTTTATGCGAGGAGATACTTACAAGAGGGCTTATTTTGAGAAGTTATGAGATGAGAGGTTCTATAAAGGCTGTCGTCATATCGGGTATAATGTTTGCTGCATTGCATCTTAATGTGCAGAATTTTTTAAGTGTAGTCTTTTTAGGGTGCTTGTTAGGATTTCTCGTTCAAAGGACTGACTCAATTTACGCTTCGATGTTAGGACATTTTACAAACAATACCATGGTGTTAATATTACAATATGTATCGTATAAAGTTTCGAATATAGCAGGACCTAAGCCTGGAACCATGGTAAAAATGGATATTCCATTTTTGTCTGTCGTGGTGTATGGATTTATTGCGATAGCAGCAGGTACGATTCTTTACATGCTTCTTTTGAAACTCGTAAAAACTACAGATCCATATATTATCCACAGCACTACAACTTTAAAAGATGATATTAAGATATTGCTTCAATGGCCCCTTTTATTATCCGGATTGATTTTTTTAACCATGATAGGTTTGGAGTTATTGGGGATATCGGGTTCTCAATATTACGGAAGAATTGTCAAGTTCATTTATTGAGGTTTTCATAAGTTGACAATAATTCTAAATTGATATAAAATATAATTAACTGCAATCGGTTTCACTAAGGTGGTGTTAAAATGAATGTAACAATAAAAGATGTTGCACAAAGAGCCCATGTTGCGCCTTCGACTGTGTCAAGGGTTATTGCGGATAATCCAAGGATAAGCAAAGAAACGAAGGAAAGAGTTTTTAAGGCTATGGAAGAGTTGGGGTATTATCCCAATGCTATTGCAAGAAGTTTAGCCAGCAAGATGACTTACACTATAGGTCTTATAATGCCTCGCTCTGCAGAAGATGCATTTTCAAATCCTTTTTTTCCGGAAGTTATGAGAGGCATAAGCGTTGTTGCTCACAATGAAAAATACGATTTGCTTATATCTACTTCAGGCAATGAAGAGGAAGAAAAACAAGCTGTTATAGACATGGTCAAGGGCAGAAGAGTAGACGGCATCGTGCTTCTCTGCTCAAGGACTACAGATGAGCTAATACCTTGGCTTAGAGAAGAAAAGTTCCCTTTTACTGTAATAGGAAAGCCTTTAGACTCTAAAGGTGTATGCTGGGTAGATAATGACAATATTGGAGCATCAAGGCTTGCTACTAATTACCTTATAAAACACGGTCATAGAGAGATAGCATTTATAAGTGGTTCACTGGAATTCGTAGTAAGCTTAGATAGACTTGATGGATATAAATTAGCATTGGAAGAGAATAATATTCTGTTTGACAAAGAATTGGTTGCTCAAGATGAATTTTCAGAAGATGGCGGGTACAATGCCATGATGAGGATTTTGAAGCAAAAAAAGCCTACTGCGGTTGTTGTGACAGACGATATAATGTCTTTTGGCGTCATAAGGGCAGCTATAGATTATGGATTGAAGGTGCCGCAAGACATATCCCTTATCGGGTTTAACAATATTCCTCTTTCCGCTTATGCTAATCCGCCTCTTACGACGATAGACATTTCCACATTTGATTTGGGTGTGAAATCTGCAGAGCTGCTACTTAAAAACATTAAAAATAAAGACTTTGTTGCGGATCACATAATTGTACCAGTAAAATTGATCGAAAGAAAGTCATGCATAAAAAGATAAATAGGCTAAAGGCCTATTTATCTTTTTATGCGCCTATTGCTGCTTTTTTATTGAAGTTTAAAAGCATGTTTCCTATCTCGTATACATCTCCTGCACCTATTGTTATCACAAGATCGCCGCTTTTTATAGTGCTTTTGAGATAGTCTACTATGTCAGCAAATTCCTTTATGTAGTATACTTCATTTCCTCTATCTTTTATAAGATTGGCCAGATCTTCCGCCTGCACGATTCCCGTATCCTTTTCCCTCGCAGCGTATATATCTGTTATTATTGTTATATCGGCGTCGTCAAAAGAAGCAGCGAAGTCATGTAAAAGCGAATAAGTCCTTGTATATGTGTGAGGCTGAAATACGCATATTATTCTGTTGTGAGGGTAATTTAATGCGGAAGACAATGTAGCTTTTATTTCTGTTGGATGGTGTGCATAGTCATCGATGATCATTGCACCGTCGATTGTGCCTTTGAATTCAAATCTTCTATGGGTGCCTTTAAACTTTTTAATGACATCCGGAGTCTTTTTTACGTCTACACCTAAAAGGTGACATACTGCCAGCGTTGCCAATGCGTTTAATATGTTGTGCTTTCCTATAATAGACAGTTCAAAACTTTCCACAAAATTACCATTGTAATACACATCAAATGAAGGAAATCCTTTTTCATCAAATTTTATGTTTTTGGCGTTCCACGTACAGTTGCTGTCAATTCCAAACGTTATGACATTGCGATCTACATCTTTAAGTACGCTCATTGTATTAGGATCATCACCGCATGCAACTACAAAACCGTCATTTGGAACGAGGTTTGCAAACTGTGTAAATGACTGCTTTATGTTGTCGATGTTTTTAAAGTAATCAAGGTGATCTGAATCGACGTTTAAAATGACTGCAATATACGGATAAAACTTTAAGAAACTGTCTGTGTATTCACATGCTTCTGTTATGAAGTACTCTGAGTTGCCTACTCTTACATTTCCGCCGATTATGTCAACCTCACCCCCAACTAAGACTGTTGGGTCGTAATTCATCTCTTCCAGCAAAACAGAAATCAAAGAAGTCGTGGTGGTTTTACCGTGGCTTCCAGCGACTCCAACGCCGTACTTGTATTTTTTCATTATTTCACCCAAAAGTGTTGCCCTATCTATTGTTGGTATATTGAGCTCTCGTGCTCTTATCATTTCAGGATTGTCTTCCTTTACTGCTGCGGTGTATACGACTAAGTCTGCTCCGTCCACATTTGAAGCGCTATGAGGGATATTAATTATTGCGCCTTCATTTTTTAATTTTTTTATTATATGAGAATCCTTTATGTCTGACCCTGTTACAATGTGTCCAGAATTTAGCATTATATGTGCAAGGCCGCTCATGCTTATGCCACCAATTCCTATAAAATGAACTCTTTTAAAATTTTCGATGTCTATTATCATTAATATAGCACCTCTTTCAAATTTTGTTATTATTATTGCCAAAAAACGGTCTCTTTATGAAGATAAAATACTATACAAAAAGATTATATCACATATTGCAAATTAATGAACTTTAAAATATAATGTTAATTAAAAGTTTGTCTTTGGAGGTTTTTCGATGAATTCATACAAAAGGTACGAGAGGATCAGCGTTATACTTAAGATATTGACCGAAAACCCCAATAAATTGTACAATTTGAATTATTTTATGGACTTATTTAATGTGGCAAAGTCCACTGCATCAGAAGACATGGATATACTTCAGGGTATATTAGAAAAGTTCGGCTTAGGTAAAATAAAGACTGTTGCAGGGGCTGGCGGTGGTATAAAGTACATTCCTATAAATAATATAGATAATTATCGAGAATTTATGATAGATATATGCAATAAGCTTCAGGATCCCAAAAGGATTATTCCCGGAGGTTTTTTGTATACTGCTGACATCATTTATTCTCCTCAATATGCCAATAAGATAGGTGAAATTTTATCGTATCCGTTTCAGGATAAAGATGTTGATGCCGTTGTTACAGTTGAGACAAAAGGGATACCCATTGCTATCATGTGCGCTAAAGCATTAAATGTGCCATTGGTAATTATAAGGCAGGACAATAGAGTAACTGAAGGTTCATCTGTTTCGATAAACTACGTTTCAGGTTCGCAAAAACAGATAAAAGCCATGTCCCTTTCAAGGAGATCTTTAGAGAGAAATTCAAAAGTTGTTTTGATAGATGATTTCATGAAAGCGGGCGGCACCATAAAAGGCATGATTGAGCTTATGAATGAGTTTGATGCAGAAGTCATTGGTGCTGGTGTCATGATATCTACAAAAGAGCCTGAGAACAAGGTTGTCAAAAACTATTTTTCCATATTTACACTTGTAGATATGGATGAAGAAAAAGAAACTGTAAAGATGGAGATAAGCAATTGGCTAAATAATGTATAATATGCATAATAATGGAAATAATAGTTTGGTGGCATAAAATGAAATTTTTTATCAAAATTTTTCTAAATTTTAATTTTTCATGGAGGAAATTTTGATTTAATGGCGAATAATATTAAGGTAAGAGATTTTATTTAATTTTTCTTATGTTTAAAAGTCATTTAATTATTGGCTTATATTGCAGGAAGGTGGTGAGCTTATGGAAATTACAGACGTTAGGGTGAGAAAAATAAACGAGGAAGGCAAGATGAGAGCTGTGGTTTCTGTAACCTTCGATAATGAATTTGTTGTTCATGATATAAAGGTTATTGAGGGACAGAATGGTTTGTTTATAGCTATGCCTAGCCGCAAGACACCCGAAGGAGAGTTTAAAGATATTGCACATCCAATAAATTCAGAGACTAGAGCAAAGATTCAATCTGCTATACTTAGCGAATACGAAAAAGCTAAAGAGCAGGACAAGCCGCAAGGACAGGAATAAAAAGGAGGTTTCTCCTTTTTATTTTTTTGTTGAACTTTGTCAAATTTATAGTTAAAATAGTATAGGAGTAAAGAGTTAAAATATTAAGTGTATTAGAAGGTGTCACAATGGATAATTTTGTTACGCTTATACTTGCTGCAGGACTTGGAAAGAGGATGAAATCAAAGCATCCAAAAGTGGTCCACAAAGTTTGTGGAAGGCCTATGGTTGAGTGGGTTGTAAGGAGTGCCAAAGAAGCTGGTTCAAATGATGTAGTTGTCGTTTTAGGACATGGTGCAAATGAAGTAAAAAATGTATTGGGTGACAGCGTTAAATATGCGTATCAAGAAAAGCAGCTTGGTACTGGACATGCTGTCATGGTTTCGAAGGACTTATTGCCTGACACAGGCAACGTAATGATTTTGACTGGTGATACACCGCTTATAATGTCTGAGACATTAAAAAAATTCTATGACTTCCATCTAAAAGAGCAAAATACTATCACAATACTATCTTCTTTTTTTGACGTTCCAGATGGGTATGGAAGAATTGTACGGGATTCAAATGGCAATGTTTTAAAAATTGTTGAGGACAAAGATGCCAGTGATGTAGAAAAAGGTATCCATGAGATAAATTCCGGAATGTACATTTTTAACTCTGACTATTTAAAGAAATCGCTTCAACATATAGGCAACAACAATGCACAAGGGGAATATTATCTGACGGATGCCATAGAGATAGTGATAAGATTAGGTGGAAAAGTTGGAGCATATCAAGCTTCAAATGAGGAGATAATGGGGGTCAATACAAGAGTACAGCTAAAAGATGCAGAAAAAGTCATGAGAAAAAGGATAAATGAAAGGCTTATGTTAGACGGAGTTACCATAATCGATCCTGACAACACTTACATCGGACCTGATGTCGTGATAGGAATGGACACGATTATATATCCCGGCACTTTGATAGAAGGTAAGACTACGATTGGCGAAGACTGTGAAATAGGACCCAATTCCCACATCATCGATTCGGAAATAGGAAATGGCTGCAAAATAGTATTTTCTATGATTACTGAATCAAAACTCCACAACAATATAAAACTTGGACCGTTTGCCCAGATAAGGCCTGAAAGCGTAATACACGACAATGCTAAGCTTGGCAATTTTATAGAGATAAAGAAGTCTGTCATAGGTGAAGGAACGAAAGTGCCCCATTTGACTTATATAGGCGATGCAGAAGTCGGAAAGCGTGTAAACATGGGCTGTGGTTCTATAGTTGTCAATTACGATGGCAAAAACAAGCACAAGACAATCATAGGTGATGATGTTTTTGTTGGATGCAATGTGAACTTGGTATCGCCTCTTAAAGTCAACGACAATGCCTTTATTGCTGCAGGTTCTACCATAACAGATGAAGTGCCAGAAGGCGCATTGGCGATAGCAAGGTGCCGTCAGACGAACAAAGAAGGATGGGTAGAAGAAAGAAGAAAAAAAGGAGGACTATAGGAGTGGTAAGACACGGAGGAGCAATTAAGATTTTTAGTGGCAATTCAAATCCTGAATTAGCTAAGGAGATTGCCGAAAATTTAGGACTTACATTAGGTGATTCAGAGGTTGGCACGTTTAGCGATGGTGAGATAAGTGTCAGAATCAAAGAAAGCATAAGAGGTGCACATGTATTTGTCGTTCAGTCCACATGTTCACCAGTAAATGATAATTTGATGGAGCTTCTCATAATGATAGATGCGTTTAAAAGGGCATCTGCTGGCGAGATAACTGCTGTCATACCTTATTACGGTTATGCCAGACAAGACAGGAAGTCTAAGCCAAGAGATCCGATAACAGCAAAGTTGGTGGCTGATCTTATTACAGTTGCAGGCGCCGACAGAGTTTTGACTATGGATCTGCATGCTGCACAGATTCAAGGATATTTCAATATACCAGTTGATCATCTTCTTGGCGGTCCTATACTTGCAAAATATTTCATGGAAAAGGATTTGGGTGGAGATGTGGTTGTTGTATCACCAGACCACGGAAGTGTCGTAAGAGCAAGGAATTTTGCAGAAAAACTTAATGCGCCTATAGCTATAATAGATAAGAGAAGGCCAAAGGCTAATGTAGCAGAGATAATGAACCTTATAGGTGATGTAAGAGGGAAAATAGCCATATTAGTAGATGACCTTATTGATACAGCGGGGACGCTGCAACAGGGAGCGCAAGCGCTTATCGACAATGGTGCAAAAGAGGTGTATGCATGTGCTACACACGGTGTTTTGTCAGGTCCTGCAATAGAAAGGTTGATGGATTCTCCAATAAAAGAATTGATAATAACGGATACTATTCCGCTTCCTGAAGAGAAGAAGATAAGCAAGATAAAGGTTAGGACTGTAGCTCCATTGCTGGCGGAAGCCATAATGCGAATATATGAAGGAATGTCTGTTAGCAAATTGTTTGTATAGGCACTAAGGTGCCTTTTTTTATATGTACAATCCATCATTGCGGTTTTTAAATCAATTATGTATAATAGTCTTAAAAAGAAGGGGTGTTTGTATGGGTGAAAACAAAAAAATATATATAGTTGATGATGATAGAAATATATGTGAGATAATTTCACTTTATCTTGAAAAGGAAGGCTTTGCAACAGTTAAGATCAGTGACGGGCTTACGGCATTGAACAAAATAAAAGAAGAACTCCCCTTGCTTATTATACTTGATTTGATGCTTCCCGGCATTGATGGAATGACATTGTGCAAAGAGGTAAGGAAATTCACAAATGTGCCTATTATAATGCTTACAGCCAAAGGCGATACTTTTGACAAGGTATTGGGTCTGGAGATAGGCGCTGACGATTACATCGTTAAGCCTTTTGATGGGAAAGAATTAGTTGCTCGTGTCAAGGCTGTGTTGAGAAGGTATGAACATGAGGAAAATGACAGTGACAGTGTGACATATCCTGATCTCTCTATAAGCTTAAGCGAGTACAAAGTGAGATACAAAGGTGAAAATGTGGACCTTACACCGAAGGAATTGGAGCTTTTTTACTTTTTGTGTACTCATCCAAATAAAGTGTTTACAAGAGACCAATTGTTAGAAAACGTATGGGGATACGAATACATGGGGGACAGCCGAACCGTCGATGTACACATAAAACGTTTGAGGGAAAAAATAGGGGATGGTCCAAACTGGAAATTAACAACTGTATGGGGTGTGGGATATAAATTCGAGGTGAAATAATTTGAGCAGAAATAGGCTCTTTAGAAGGCTGCTTTTCACAAACATTGCAATAATACTGCTTACAATGTCGATACTTTCTGTGCTTTTCTACATCATGTTTGAGAATTACTATTTTCGCGATAAAGAAAAGATAATGGTAGAAGAAGGTAAGCAGATAAATACCGTCTTGAACGATTACCTCATAGGGGACATAGACATAGATAGGCTTAATCAAGATTTAAATGTCATCGACAGACTTATAAATGCATCAATTTGGGTTGTAAGTACAGATGGACGCATATATATACAGTCGAAAAACTTTGAAAAGAATTGGACAGGCGTCACGCTAAGTAAAGATGACATCAAAAGCATTTTAAAAGGTGAGACAATTGTAAGAAGAGGATATTTCGGTGGCAGGTTTACGCAGCCTGTTTTGACTGTTGGCTTTCCACTTGTACTGGCTGGAAAGATTCAAGGTGCCATATTCATGCATGCACCTATAGTAGAGATGCAGAAAACATTGATGGACATATTTTTTATAATGCTTTTGGCCATATCTATATCCATAATAATAGCATTTATACTTATTTCTTATACATCAAAGAGAATCTCTAATCCTTTAAAAGAGATGAGCATTGCAACAGAAAGAATGGCAAAAGGCGATTTTTCAACAAAGATAAACGTTGTAGATGACGATGAAATAGGAGATTTGGCGAAGTCTTTCAATATAATGTCAAGCGAATTGGGCAGGATGGATAATGCAAGGAAAGAGTTTGTGGCTAATGTTTCACATGAGCTTCGATCGCCTTTGTCCACGATCCAAGGCTATATAGATGGCGTCGTGGATGGAACTATACCTGCGGAGAAATCAAAATTTTATTTGGAGATAGCTCAAAAAGAAACGAGGCGAATGTCCCGATTAATATCTGAACTTTTAGATATAACAAAGATGGAGTCAGGGGCTTTTCCGCTAAACATATCCGAATTTGACATAAACGAGCTTATAAGGCTGACTATAATAAAGATGGAAGCAAGGATAAACGATAAGGATCTGATGGTTAAGGTAGACTTTGAAAGCGACAAAGAAATTGTAGAGGCAGATAAAGACAAGATAGAACAGGTGCTTACTAATTTGATAGATAATGCAATTAAATTTTCAAATCCCGGTGGTTATATACACATATCTACAGAAAAGGCAAAAGAAAAGATTTATGTAAAAGTCCAAAATAAAGGTAAGACGATACCGCCTGATGAAATTGACCATATATGGGACAGGTTTTACAAAGTTGACAAAGCCAGAAGTGGTAGTCCTGGCGTCGGATTAGGGCTTTATATAGTAAGAAGCATCATAAATCTTCACAATGAGGATATATGGGCTACAAGTAGCGATGTAGATGGTACTACATTTACTTTTACACTTAAGTCAAAAAAAGTTAAGCAGTAAAATAAAATTTTTACAATTTGTTCATACTTTATTCATAAATTAAGGTTATAATAATAATCGAGAGAGAGAAAAGCCTCTCCTTGACCTCCCTTATTATAGCAGCTCGAGCCACCCCTCGGGCTGCATTTATTTTTCCCATCGACATGAAATTATTAAAAATAATTTACAATATGTTCACAGTTTATTAAAAATTCTAATTTATAATGTAATCATGAGAGATGATAAGGAGGATGATGAATATGGATTTTGAAAATGAACAAAACAAAAATATAGGCGAAAATGAAATAGATAATTTCAAGACTGACGATGCCTTAGGTTCTGATGACATAAAAGGCGAAAATCTAAATGACACTCAAGAGATTAAAGCAACATATAATGCTGAGGAAAGTGGAACCTATACGACATCAAGAGTAGAATTTAGAAGCAACAAAAAAAGCTTAGGCAAGATGGTAAAAAGATTCAGAAGAAGGATGTTGGTTTCATTTGTGGCTGTTGCACTAATTGCAGCACTTATCGGTGGTGGAACTGTCGCAGGAATCATGAAATACACTAATTTAGGTCAGCAGACGCAGGTTATAAATAGGTATTTGCCGCTTTCATCATCAGACAATAGCAATTTTAACTTGATTGCCAATATAGCTAAGATTGTAAGTCCTTCCGTAGTCGGAATTGATACAAGCGTCTCATACACAAATGGATTTGGAAGCGCACTGGTGCCTGAAGGCAGTGGTTCAGGCATAATCATCGATTCCCAAGGTTATATCGTGACAAACAACCACGTTGTGGATGGCGCTTCTAAGATAACGGTAAATTTATCTGACGGCAGGAAGTTTCCAGCACAGCTTATAGGCAAAGATTCAAAGACGGATTTGGCAGTATTGAAGATTAATGCTACAAATTTGATTCCAGCAAAATTAGGCGATTCCTCAAAGCTTGAAGTTGGAGATCTGGCAGTTGCAATAGGAAACCCGCTTGGAGAAAGTTTTGCAGGTACGGTTACAGCAGGAATAATAAGCGGTCTTAACAGAAATCTTCAAAGCGATTATGGCCCAGTTAACCTTATTCAGACAGACGCAGCTATAAATCCTGGCAACAGCGGTGGGCCTTTAGTCAACAGCAATGGTGAGGTTGTCGGAATAACAAGTGTGAAGTTGACATCTACAGGTGGTTCAGATACTCAAGACCCGTTTGGAATGTTTCAAAGTCAAAGCACACCTGTTGAGGGAATGGGATTTGCCATCCCAATAAATGAAGCAAAACCTATAATAGACGACTTGATAAAACACGGATATGTAGAAAGACCAATGATGGGTGTAAGTGTACAGGAAGTCACACAACAGGATGCTGCACAGTACAATATACCAGTGGGACTCTATATTGCACAAGTACAACAAGGAAGTGGTGCAGATGAAGCTGGACTTCAAGCAGGTGATGTGATAACAGCAGTAGATGGTACGAAAGTTGAGACTTTTGATTCGCTGCAAAGCATAATAGCTAAGCATAAAGTTGGCGATACTATAACTGTTACATTCTGGAGAAATGGCAGGACACTCAGTACAAAAGTAAAACTTATGAGCAGTTCAAATGCACAATAAAATGTAAATAATGCTAAATAGTTCTTTACCAGTCTCCTCCCGCTGGTAAGGAACTTTTTTTGTATCAAACTTAAACTTTTTTTCACAGTTTTTTGTGATATAATAAAAAATAGCATGACTGGAGGGTTTATAATGTACATTGTTGTAGGACTTGGAAATCCCGGAAAAGAGTATGAAAAGACAAGGCACAATGTGGGTTTTGAAGTGATAGACAATCTTTCAAAGAAATTAGATATAGCTTTAAAGAAAATTAAATTCAAGTCATTAATTGGTGAAGGACTCTATAAAGGTGAAAAAATAGTGTTGCAAAAGCCTCAGACATTTATGAATTCCAGTGGTGAGGCTGTTTACGACATAGTTGATTTTTACAAATTGCCACTTTCCAATTTGATTGTGGTATATGATGATAAAGACCTTGACGTGGGTAAAATAAGAGTAAGGAAGAAAGGCAGTGCAGGTGGGCATAACGGCATGAAATCGATTATATATATATTAAATAGTGAGGACTTTCCAAGAGTGCGATTGGGTATAGGAAAGCCAAAAGGTGACATGATAGAGCATGTTTTAGGTAGGTTTGAGGAAAGTGATATGGATATAGTTGCAAATTCTATCGATAATGCAGCAAATGCCGTTTTGGATATAATAGAGAATGGAGTTGAACATGCCATGAATTTGTACAATGGCAACAACAAATGTTTATCATAGGTGGCTTCATAAGCGTCCTTTTGTCGTACTTTTTGAATAAACTTGTTGTAGATATGTACGGCGACAAAGCTATAATATACGGCGTGCCACTTATTGAGGAATCGTCTAAAACTGTCATGGGATACATCTTTGGCAGTGTCATTGGTGCTCATTTTATATTTGGGGTTGTGGAAGCCTTTAAGGATTTTGTTGCATCACCAAAAGAAATAAATTTTAAGGCATCAGTTTTAAGCATCGTCACACACATTGTTTTTGGAGCTGTTGCTTTTTATGTATTAAGACAAGTAAATATATATGCTGCTATTTTTATGACAGCCGTCATTCACGGGTGCTGGAATTGGATTATGTTGAGGTGATTGCATTGTTTATAAAGCCGATAGAAAATTTAAGAGAGGTTGGGGAAATAAACGAGGCTCTCACAAATGAGAGACTACCGCTTTTAATATACGGACTAACTGATTCTCAAAAAGCTCACATAGCTCACTACATTGTAAAGAAGCTAAATAAGAAGGTGCTTTTCATAACATACAATGATGTGGAAGCTAAATTGATACAAGAAGATTTAAGCTCATTGTTAAATGGCGATGCATATTTGATTCCATCAAGAGATGCATTATTTTATAAAGTGGATGCGTCAAGTTTAGACATCACTGGCAAAAAACTTGCTGCTCTTAAGAGAATCATTGACGATAAGCCTTATGCATTTGTGGCTTCAATAGATGGAGTTTTGAACAAAGTTGTGCCTAAAGACGTGTTTTTAAAATACAAGAAAAAGTACAAAATTGGCGATACGGTGGACTTAAATGAGCTTTCATCATTTTTGGTCACCATGGGATATGAAAGAGTGCCTATGGTGGAGGGGAAAGGACAGTTTAGTATACGTGGCGGCATAATTGATTTTTTCTCTCCCATGGAAGAAGAAGGCTTTAGGATAGAGCTTTTTGACGATGAAATTGACTCTATAAGAAGCTTTGATACATTTACGCAAAGGTCTTTGGACAATATAGACGAAGTTGAACTATTTCCTGCCAGAGAGTTTATTTTGGAAGATGAGAACATCAAAAAGGGGCTTTCTAATTTAAGCAGTAAGGTGAATTCGTACATCTCTAAAATAAAAGAGACTCAAAGCGGTAGAGCAGAAAAGATTAAGAAGAAATTTGATGAAATAATGGAAAATATCTCTGAAACCAGAAATATAACCAATATAGGGGAATTAATAGGCTTTTTTTACGATAATCTCTATTCCATTGTTGATTACTTTGATGATGCTTTCATAATAGTTGATGAAAATATGAGAGTGAAAGAAAGGGCCTCAAATATTGTTAAGGAGTTTAATGAGAATTTTAAGTCGTTGCTTTTGTCTGGTGAAGTCATACCTGAGCAGTCAAACCTTTTGTTTGGCTATGATGACATCCTAAGGAAGCTTTCGGATAAATCGCTGATTTTAATGAACACCATTGTAAAGTCTGATGAAAATATCCAAGTAAAAAAAATCGTTAATTTTGTATCAAGAACGATGCACCCTTTTCATGGAAAGTTGGAGCTTTTGGCAGATGACCTTAAGTTTTACAGAAAATCTGATTACAAGGTTGTCATGCTTTCCAGCAATTTAGAGAGAGGAAAGTTATTGAGAAATTCCCTTATAGGATATGGATTGGAAGTCCCTATCATTGAAGACGAAGAGTACGATATACCGGATGGTGGTGTGCTAATATATCCAGGCACAATCAGCAAAGGATTCGAATACGTAGATGCCAAATTTGCGTTAATAAGTGACGCTGAGATTTTTGGACAATCAAGAAGGTCAAAAAAATCACTTAAAGTAAAAAATGGTGGAAGGATTAAGAATTTTACAGAGCTTACGGTGGGTTCATACGTTGTACATGTAAATTACGGCATAGGAAAATATGAAGGAATCGAGAAAATAACAGTTGATGGTGTCACAAAAGATTACCTTAAGATAAAATATGCAGGTGATGATAAGCTGTTTGTGCCTGTTGAACAGTTGGATTTGGTGCAAAAATACATTGGACCAGAAGACAAACCGCCAAAACTGAATAAGTTAGGTGGCAGCGATTGGTCAAAAGCCAAGAAAAGGGCAAAAAAAGCCGTTGAAGATTTAGCGAAGGATTTGATTAAACTGTATGCAAAAAGACAGACAATGAAAGGATATGCTTTTTCTAAGGATACGCCGTGGCAGAAAGACTTCGAAGAAAGGTTTCCGTATGAAGAGACGGAAGATCAGCTTAGGTGTATAGAAGAGATAAAGAAAGACATGGAAAGCGATAAACCTATGGATAGATTGCTTTGCGGTGACGTAGGATATGGGAAGACAGAAGTGGCACTTAGAGCTGCATTTAAAGCTGTTGCAGATGGTAAGCAGGTGGCTTTTTTGTGTCCGACGACTATATTAGCCGAACAGCACTACAATAATTTTGTGCAAAGGTTTAAAGATTTTCCAGTCAAGATTGAGATGCTATCACGCTTTAGAAGCAACAAGGAACAATCGCAAATCATTAAAATGGTAGCCGATGGCACCGTAGACATTCTGGTGGGAACACATAAAATTTTACAAAACGATGTGAAGTTTAAGGACCTTGGTCTTTTAATCATAGATGAAGAGCAGAGATTTGGCGTAAAGCATAAGGAGAAGATTAAAAAGTTGAAAGAAAACATTGATGTATTATCTCTTTCTGCAACGCCTATTCCAAGGACGCTGCACATGTCTCTTATAGGTATAAGGGATATGAGCGTATTAGAGAATCCTCCTGAAGATAGGTATCCAGTTCAAACGTATGTGGTGGAATTTAATGAAGATCTCATAAGGGATGCAATTTTGAGAGAATTAGGCCGCGGTGGTCAAGTTTATTTTGTATACAACAGGATTGATGGCATTGAAAGAATGGCTTCGATTTTAAAAGAGTTAGTGCCTGAAGCCCGTATTGCTGTTGCACATGGTCAGATGGAGGAAGGCAAGCTGGAAGATATTATGATAGGGTTTTTAAACAGGGATTATGATATATTAGTGTGTACTACAATAATTGAAACAGGATTGGATATACCAAATGTAAATACCATAATAGTGTATGATTCGGATAAAATGGGTTTGTCCCAATTGTATCAATTGAGGGGGAGAGTTGGAAGGTCTAACAGATTGGCTTATGCATATTTTACTTACAGGAAAGATAAGGTTATTACAGAAGTCGCAGAAAAAAGGCTTGAAGCTATAAAGGAGTTTACGGAGTTTGGCTCAGGATTTAAAATTGCCATGAGGGATTTAGAGATAAGAGGAGCTGGAAATCTATTAGGAGCTGAGCAACACGGACATATAGATGCGGTAGGGTACGACATGTACTTGAGACTTCTTGATGAGGCAATTAAAAGCTTAAAAGGAACATCTGAAGAAGATAAGCCAAATACAGCAATTGACATTAAAGTTAGCGCTTATATAGATAAGGAGTATATTGAAGATGAGAATCAAAGGCTTGAAATGTATAAAAAGATTTCTTCCATCGAAAACGAAAAAGACGTTGAAGACATAAAAGATGAGCTTATAGACAGATTTAAAGAGTATCCAAAAGCCGTAGAAGCCCTTATAGATGTTGCTTATTTAAAAGCACTGGCAAGAGATGCAAATATATTGGAGATTACTGAAAGAGGCAATTCCATAATCTTGAAATTTAAAGACAGTAAGTCTATAAACTTAAGTATCGTAGATGCTTTAGTAAACGAATTTAAAGGCAAAATAATGTTTTCAGGCCAAATTCCGCCATACATCACTTATAAGTATGGTAAAAAGGAAGACTTATTGAAGGAATTGATCCATTTGGTCAGCAAAATTAAATGTTTGCAGATAAATTAAAACTGATATATAATGAGTATATAAATAGTAATGTGAAAGGATGAATGCATTGAAGCTTAAAAGATTAGGAGCATTTTTAGCATTGACATTGGCCCTTACCACACTGACTTCTTGTGGTGTAAACAAAAACATCGTTGCGAAAGTTGACGGACAAGACATAACGTTAAAAGAATATCAGGATTCATTTAATCAGGTTAAAGCACAGATAGAGAGTGATCCGCAGTACACTAAAGATATCTGGAATCAAAACTACAATGAGCAAAAGTTTATTGACGTAGTGAAGAACTCTGTCTTAGATAATCTGATTCTGGAGAAGCTTCTGCTAAAAGAAGCTCAAAAAGAAAAGTTTACAGCAACAAATAAAGAAATAACTGATGAATACAACGCAGAAAAAGCTACAAACAGCAAAGTTACTAAAGAAATGGCAAAAGACAATGTCCTTATAAATAAGCTTGTAGATAGCTGGACGAAAAACGTAAAAGTTACGGACAGCGATGCTTTAAAATATTACAACGACAATAAAAGTCAGTTTGAGGTGGTTAAAGCCAGTCATATATTAGTTTCTGACGAGAAAACTGCCAATGAAATATACGATAAGCTTATGAAAGGTGCCAACTTTGCAGATCTTGCAAAACAATATTCGATAGATACGTCTACAAAGGACAGTGGTGGTGAACTTGGAGAGTTTGCGAGAGGCACAATGGTAAAAGAATTTGAAGATGCTGCATTTGCGTTAAAACCCGGAGAAATATCAAAGCCTGTAAAGACTCAGTACGGATATCATATAATTAAATCTGAAGGCAAATCTACAAAATCTTTTGATGACGTAAAAAGCAGTATAATTTCTTACTTGGAAAACAACAAAAAGCAAGACATATTTAATCAGAAATCAGAAGCTCTCAAAAAGGCAGCTAAAATTGAGAAATTCCCTCAGAATATAAAAGTAACAATATAAAGACACTTAAAGAAGTGTCTTTTTTATGTATAAAATAATGGAAATGCATAAATACTAATCTTGAACTTAAAATTTCAGGAAATGGAGGTACATAATTTGAAAGCGACTGGAATTGTTAGAAGAATAGATGACCTTGGAAGAGTTGTAATTCCAAAGGAAATAAGAAGGACATTGAGGATTAGAGAAGGCGATCCGTTAGAGATTTTCACTGACAGGGAAGGTGAAATAATATTAAAGAAGTACTCTCCTATAAGTGAACTTGGAGACTTTGCACAAGAATACGCAGATAGCATATATCAATCAACAAAGCAACCTGTTTGCATAACAGATGGTGACAATGTCATCGCTGTGGCAGGGATGCCTAAGAAAGAATTGATTGACAAAGCGATAAGTCCAGAGTTGGAAAAGTACATGGAGGAAAAGAGGACTGTCATACTTGGAGAAGGAAAAGACAAAGGCACTATTGCAATAGCAGAAGGGCAAGAATTTATGCCGGTATCACAAGTCATAGTTCCGATTATTTCACGGGGTGATACGATTGGAACTGTAATAATCTTTACAAGAGAAAGCGGCGTCGTTCTTACGGAGGTTGAGGCTAAGATAGCGGAGACTGCTGCGACATTCTTGGGAAAACAAATGGAAGAATAATATATAACAAGTATATAGAACCCTGCATATTATAGTATATGAAAATGACTATAATGTTGTGGGGGGATCTTTATGCCTTTTAAAGTCAATGACATAGTAGTGAGGAAATCACACGGTTTTGATTTGCTGTTTAAAGTTATAGATGTCATAGAAAATAGAGGAACAAGACATTACCTGTTACACGGACTAAATATGCGCATTGTTGCTGATGCACCTGAAGATGATCTGTTGCCGGCTTCATTGACCAGAATTAACGAATACGATGAACCATATCAGAGAAAGGCAAATTATCTAATTAAAAAGATTGCTCAATCAAAAGATTTGAGGAAATCAAATGTGATGCGATCAAACCGAAGTGAGCCGTACGGCAAACCTGGTACGGTTCTCCATATAGATGGCGATGAAGGGTATTTGAATATTTGTTTAGATGCATACAAGAAGGCAAATATAGTAGCTTATGGAGAAATAGTAGATGAAAAAGAGCAGCCTGATAAAGTGGTGGCTCTATTGAGTAAATATAAACCAGATATATTGGTGCTGACAGGGCATGACGGTGTAAAAAACACCAGAAACTATTCGGATCTAAACAACTACAGAAACTCAAAGTATTTTGTAGAAGCTGTAAAAAAAGCTAGAAGCTATGAGCCGT
>JASBVU010000411.1 GCA_029960905.1 Thermoanaerobacterium sp. | reverse complement strand
TAAGATTAATGAAGGAACTTGGTCATAATTCTTTTAGATTTTCTATTTCTTGGTCAAGATTAATACCGGGTGGTACTGATAAAGTCAATAAAAAAGCCGTAAAATTTTATAATGACGTTATTAATGAACTTATAGAAAATGGTATAGAGCCTTTTGTTTCATTGTTTCATTTTGATATGCCCATAGAAATGCAAAATATGGGAGGATTTGAAAGCCGAAAAGTAATAGAATATTTTTCTGAATACGCAAAGATATGCTTCGAATTGTTTGGTGATAGAGTAAAAAGATGGATTACGTTTAATGAACCTATAGTTCCTGTATTAGGTGGCTATTTATACGATTTTCAGTATCCTAATATAGTTGATTTTAAAAAGGCCATACAAGTTGCTTTTAATACTGTTTTGGCAAATGTAAAAGCAATAGAGAAATTTAAAAAATTAAAAGCTGAAGGAGCTAAAATAGGTATTGTTTTAAATCTTAGTCCTGTGTATCCGAGAAGTAATCATCCAGCAGATTTAAAAGCAGCAGAAATTGCAGATTTGTTTTATAATAGAAGTTTTCTTGATCCTTGTGTTAAAGGACAATATTCTCAAAAGCTTATTGAACTTTTAAAAAGTTATAATCATTTACCAGAGTATTTGGATAGTGACTTAGAATTAATCAAAAATAATACTATTGATTATTTAGGTGTTAATTATTATTATCCAATGAGAGTAAAGGCAAAAGAAAGCATGCCAAATCCCCATGGTGTATTTACACCTGATTGGTTCTTTGATGAATATATTATGCCTGGAAGAAAAATGAACCCATATAGAGGATGGGAAATATACGAGAAGGGAATCTACGACTTGATGATAGATGTTAAAGAAAATTACGGTAATATTGAATCTTATATTTCAGAAAATGGAATGGGAGTAGAAGCAGAGGAGCGTTTTATAAAAGATGGAATTATTCAGGATGACTACAGGATAGAATTTATAAAAGGGCACTTAAAATGGCTTCATAAAGCGATTGAAGAAGGATGCAATGTAAAAGGATATCATTTATGGTCATTTATGGATAATTGGTCATTTTTAAATGCATATAAAAATCGTTACGGGCTTGTGTCTGTTGATTTAAAAACACAGAAAAGAACCATAAAGAAAAGTGAATACTGGTATAGAGAATTGGCGCGAAATAATGGTTTTAGTGATTAGTAATTGGATGTGGTAGAAGTAAAAATATAAAAGGATTAAAAGTAGCTACAATAGGCGGAGGTTCCAGCTATACGCCGGAATTAATCGAAGGCTTTGTAAAAAGATATGATGAGTTGCCTGTAAAAGATTTATATCTTGTAGATATAGAAGAAGGAAAATAAAATAAAAACAAAGGTTACTTGCCACAATATAAATAAATTTTAAGAGCCGGGTTTTCCGGTTTTTTTATTATACGATTTTTACGAAGCTAAATTACAAATTAATAAAAAATACTTGAAATTTTATTACGAAAGTTATATAATAATTATCAGAAAGAGGTGAAAACATTAACATGGCAGGAGATATAGAAAAAATTAAAGCAGTTATAAATAATTTAAAGCCGTCGGAAAAGAAAGTTGCAGAATATATAATAAAAAATGCTGATAAAATTTCAGAATTATCTATAGGTGAACTTTCGAAAAATAGCGGTACAAGTGAAGCAAGTGTTGTAAGATTTTGCAAAAATCTTGGATACAAAGGCTATCAAGATTTAAAGATAAAGGTTTCCGCAGACTATACGTATAAAACAAAAAGCATTCAAGGTTTTGTAAATATAAACGATGATATAAATTCTATTGTAGTTAAAATATCGAAAAATAATATGCAGTCAATAGAAAAGACAATGGATATGATTGATAGAGATGAGTTGCAAAAAGCAGTTGATGCCATATTAAATGCAAATAAAATAGATATTTATGGTGTTGGAGCATCTGCTATTGTGGCGCAAGATATGCTACAGAAATTTATGAGAATAAATAAATCATGTACAGCTTACAACGATTCCCATATGCAACTTGCATCTGCTGCAAATCTAAGCAACGGGGATGTTGCAGTAGGAATTTCTTATTCCGGTGAGACAATGGATACTGTAGATGCTTTGAAAATAGCGAAAAATTCGGGTGCTACGACAATTTGCATAACAAGATTTGGTAATTCATCCATAACAAATGTTTCAGACATTAAACTTTTCGTATATTCTACGGAAGCAATTTTTAGAAGTGGCGCAATGGCATCACGTATAGCCCAATTAAATGTCATAGATATACTGTTTTCTGTAATTGCTTGCAGAAAATATGAAGATATAATTAAGTATTTAGAAAATACAAGTGAAGCTGTATCATCAAGAAAATATTGAAGGAGGATTTTATGTTAAATATATTCAGAAAGAGCTGCAAAAGGTTAGTGATAAAGGCCCCAGTTGATGGCGACATAGTAG
>JASBVU010000410.1 GCA_029960905.1 Thermoanaerobacterium sp. | reverse complement strand
CTTTTGAGGCCTTTATTTTTCAAGGTTCCAAAAAATACTGCTTGACATTTCACCATTTGTCTATAATATACTTCAATAAATCCAGCGGTTTATTGCATATTTTTATCATTTTATCATCAAAATTATCCTTTCTATCTGCTTCTCCCCAATTAGCCATGATAAAATCGACATCGGCGCCTTTCGCACATTCGTAATCATACGGCGTATCGCCAACATATACTGCATCATCTGGGTCTATATTAAACTCATTCAGTGCTTTTAATAATTGGTCAGGATAAGGCTTTGGCTTTAAACTTTCATTATACGTCACTATTACATCAAAATGATGTAAAATTTTATTCAGCACAATATCTTCTGCTACTTCAAAATCGTATCTTGAAGTAACAATGCCTAACTTTATCTTTTTATCTTTCAATACACAAAGTACCTCTTCTATTTGAGGATATAGCCTTACTTTGTTTGAAAACTCCTGAATTTGCTCTCCCCAAGCTCTAAGTGTATCATCAATATTTTCAATGCCAAGTCTGTGCAAAGTATGTTTACCTGGTAGTCCAATAGCAAAATTTAATTCTTCTCTACCGTACTCTTTATTAAAAAGTTTTTTCATAGTTAGTCTCAACGCTTCAATAGTTGCTTCTTTCGTATCTATCAATGTTCCATCGACATCAAACAATACGCATTTTTTCTGATGCATGTAATCACTTCCAATCAAAATCATCAAATTTATATATTAAAATATGACTATAAATCATTTATTTAACAACTTTTACGTATTCAAATGAAAATTTACTGGAAATTTTACAAAATTTAATGAAGTTATTTAGGAGCAGAGTTTCTATAATATCTATTGCCCTGCTCCCATTTCTAAATCAGATTCCGTCCTCTATTTTTTGAACATTTTTCACTTGACTTACTACAATTTTTTTAAATTGAATTGTTGAATTTTTACTAGCATTAACAATAAATTCAGCTAGTTCAGCCAAACTTAATGTATCATTTTGAAATATCGCTTCTAACAACGAACTCAAATTACACCCTGCCACCAACTCCATATTATCATTAAAATTAGCAATGCTAGCGGCAACTTTAAATGGAGTTCCTCCTGCGATATCGCATACAAATAATATTTGCTCATCAATAATTTCATTTATTACGTGATGTATCTTTTCTTTTAAAGTTACGTCAGAGTCATTTTCTGTAAAATCTATAGCAAATAAATTGCTATTTATACCAGCTATCAAATCTATTGAACTTTTCATACCCGTTGCATAATTTCCGTGTCCAATTAATATGATATTTTTTTTCATATTACAAAACCCCAATAAATGATAGTAAGATAGCTAATATAAATGTTGTTAAAATGAGTATTACCGGACTTACATTTTTCTTTTTTAAAAGATAAAATATCAACAACGTATACCCTAATGGCAATATATTAGGAAAAATTTTATCAAAAAAGTCTGTCTGTAAAGATACAGCATGTTTAGCATTTATAGCAATCTTACTTACAACATTTATGTGAACATAAGATGCTATTAAACCTCCAATAACAGTTATGCCTAATATTGAGGCAGCTTTAGAAATAATTTGTGAATTAGTCTTAATTAAATCAATCGCTTTTGTACCCAAATTATAGCCTAAATGTGTCCATACTATCCTCAATAAAAATATTGTCAGATACACAGAGAAAAACAATATTGGACCTAATGCATTTCCCTGCATAGCAAATGAAGAACAAATACCAGCAACTATTGGCAAAATTGTGAACCAAAATATTGCATCGCCAATTCCAGCTAATGGTCCAAATAAAGCGACTTTTAAACCCTTAATGATAGCTCTATCTTCATGATTTTCTTCCAATGATAAAAGTAATCCCATTAAAAATCCTACAAAATTTGGATGTGTATTTATAAATTCTAAATCATCAGTCATTGCTTCTGATAGACCTTTTTTATCATTCTTGTAAATCTTTTTTAAAAAAGGCAATTGTGCAACTGTAAAACCACCAGCTTGCATTCTTTCATAGTTAAAACTAGCCTGCAAAAAAGAGGATAAAAGCCCCAGTTTAGTTATATCCTTCTTAGTCAATACTTTTTTAGATTCCTTCATTATAATCATCTCCATTCACTGCTATCATTTCATTTTTGGCTAATTTATTTTTAGAATTGAAGTATTCATATATTGCTAAAGCTGCACCAATTACAGCTACTGGAAGTAAATTTGAAAAAGGTATAAATGATGCTATGAAAAATCCTACAATGAAATATGGTACATATTGACCTTTCATCATAACTTTCAAAAGCATTCCAAACCCAACAGCCGGCAATATACCACCCGCTATTTCGAAACCATGTCCTAACCATACTGGCATAGATTTAACTAGTATCTTCATCAAGTCTTGAGCAACATATACACTTAAAAACACAACTATTCCATAACTAATTGCAACAATCGCTGTTGTCAAAA
>JASBVU010000409.1 GCA_029960905.1 Thermoanaerobacterium sp. | reverse complement strand
CCTTTAATTGCTTTTCATTGTCCTCATCCGGATCGTAAAAATAGCCTGCAGTCATTCTCAGCTCTCGCCAAAATTTTATACTATTGCGTAGCTTATAGCATTCCAATACTTGAGGATAGACCATATCAATAATGAAATCGACACGTTCATCTTCTCAATCTGAAGCAAAAAATTCAACATCGTCAAGAAGTACACATTTTATATTATTCTTAATAGTTTTATAGTTTCTTTTCTTGAAATCAGCATATTCTTCAGGAAAAACTTTTTGAAATTCATTAATTAGCAATAGGTGTTCAGCAAACCTAGAGCGCTGATAATAATCATTTATTAATGAGCTACCGTCAAAATCAATCTTTAATGGCATTACCGCATTAATTAAATAGGGAAATTCAACCATATCATCATAAGAAAACGGGTAATCCTCTTCATGAAGAATCGTACATAAATATTTAACTTTATCTATAATGAACGCATCCATCTGATTATTTTCATTAATTCCAAAACTAAACAAAACATCATTTAGTTTCCTTACAATACAATTCTCAGGCTCAACATAAACCGAAGGTTTATGTTCATAGGCATTTCCTTCTGCAGAGGAATATCTCAAAGTATCAAACTCAGAAATAATTCTATTTCTTAAAAGTATTTCAAGATTCTTTGGCAAAAGTATTTTTTCTTTATCAAGAAAATCTTCTTCTAAACCGTCATCGATATAACGCTTTGATTTTGTAGCTTTAAACATAAAAAGAAGCTGATTAATGAATGGACATCCTTCAATAAGTACTTTCCCATATTGGTTAATATTTTCTGCCAGATACTGGTATAAAAAATCCTTGACGGATGGATTCTGAAACTTTACCAAAATCGCTGGCGTGGTTTTATTCTCATAAGTCTTAATCATTGTTTTTTCCAGTTGGGATATAATAGTTTCAAACTCTTGTTCCTGAATCGAAATATAATTTTGCCTACAAACCTCCACGCAAGAGTAAAATGATTCCTTTAAATCGCTAAGCCTAATTGGTTGAGAAGACAAGAGCAAGATGAGTGCAGTAAGCCGGGTTTCATAGGTCTGTTTCATAAAGATAGCTTTCCAAAATTCAAAGGGATCATTTAGATAATCTAAAAATCTATTGTAAAACTCGCTAGGATTGCTATCTTCCATTAGAATCAAACCTTGATTAAGAAAATTTTCAATGATTCGGGGATTATAATTTTTGTGGCAAATGATTTGTTCATACCCATCAGCAATGGCCTTCACATAATCCCATTCAAGCTTTTTTGAAAAATATAGATGGTTGAACAGAATTTTCACCTTGATCAAATCTGAGTAATCTTCCATCTTGATAAAGCATTTCCCAATATTAAATGTGGTCTTAAGCTGTTCATTATGATACACGGCCAATCCTTGCTGCAGTACATATTCTCGTGATGTCAAAATTAAAATTTTATTACATGATTTAGAAATTCTTTGAATAAACTTCAATAAATATTTTTCCTCATTGTTGGGATGTTTCTCATCTTTAAAAACATCTCCCCAAAAATCATCAAAATAGAATATTTGCTTTTCATTTTCTTTGTACATGCTAAGTGCTGAACCTACTGTATTGGCATAAATAAAATCTTTATATCCCATTTGCTGCAAAAAATATGCAACTAAACATCGGGCTAAAGTTGTTTTTCCTATACCAGGCTCTCCTGAAATTATTATATACCTGTTTTTCTCTAAAATATCCAGCGCTCGTTCAAAACTTTGATTTTGAACATACACTCGTACCGTTTCCTGTATTTCCTCCAACTCAAACTTTGATTCTGTCAATATCCCCCTGTGAACAATCTCTTCAATTAACGTAGTTAAAACATTAGTACTATTAAGCCACAATTTATGATGGAATCGTTCTACATTTTTATACTGCTCCTGTTCAAGTAGCTTGTTTAAGGCTATCCTATCTATAATATCATCCCGCGTCTTTATTAGCCCATCAAATAACTCAAATATTTTTTCCTTATTTTCAAGGCTAAGTGTTTGAGAAGTTACAAGAATATAACGTGTAGGATTTAGAATCTTTGCTTTTTGCTTTTCTTGATTTTTTAGAACAGAGTATAGTTGATTAAAATTTTCTTTATAGCATTTTACCTGAACAATAATTTTAGTAGTTCCTTCACAATGACAAAGATCAATTCCTCCATTTCTACCTTGAGCAGAAATTTCAAATTGAACATTTTCCCTAATTTCTAAAACATCCCTGACGAATTCCTCAAATTCACGTGGAGAAAAACAACTATGGAAATCATAATTAGGCATTTATTCACCTTCTCACAAAATATATAGGCTAAAATCCTTACATAATTATTTTTTATTCTCCATCCCAAGCTCTAACTCCTTCAAATATTTATTTCAATTCAATAAATAATTTTTGTTGGATTTAACCAAATAAAATATTATAACTATGATTCCAATGCAAAAAGT
>JASBVU010000408.1 GCA_029960905.1 Thermoanaerobacterium sp. | reverse complement strand
ATTTTCATATTTTTGGATAACATTTCATGGGATTCATGAGTGAAAAATTGAACGGTGTATTTTGCAATAGAAAAGTGCAGAGAAATGCAATTAAAAATGCAGAGGTTTGCCACCCATTTAATTCCTTTTTGACAATGCGTGGGACAGTCTATAGCTCTCGCCATGAAAAGAGATGATATGGGCGTGATGAATTAGCCTGTCCACTAACGCTGCTGTTAATCGAGAATCTGTAAAGATCCGGTTCCATTGACTAAATTCTAAGTTAGATGTAATGATTACGCTTTTCTGTTCATAAAACTCCGATATGATTTGGAATAATAATTCAGCTCCTTCTTTACTAAATGGTAAGTATCCCATTTCATCTAAAATGACCAAATCAACCTTCTCCATCCGTTTTCTAAATGCTGATAAACGGTTGTTACGTAAAGCTTGCTCTAATTCCTCAACTAGGTGGGCAACACGGTAAAAACGAACCTCATAACCTAGTTCACAAGCTTTTCTCCCTAGTCCTGTGGCTAAATGAGTCTTTCCTGTCCCGGGTGAACCAACTAAAACTACATTTTCTCGATTCTCAATAAATTTTAGGCTACACAAATCCTCTTTGGTTAAGTGAGGAGGGAATCGAAGTTGTTCGGTCCACTCGTAATCATGTAAACTCTTTTTATCTAAGAACTTCGCCTTTTTTATCAAACGGATCGCTCTCGCTTTTTCTCTTAATCTTATTTCCTCCTGAAGTAGCCCATACAAGTATTGTTCCGGAGTTTCAAACGGTATTTGCTCGTATACATCCGCAACATAAGCTAACCTCAATGACTTACACAATTCTTTAATGTCCTGTTTCAATTGACAGCCTCCTCTCTAGGAGCTAATGAATCGTATTTACTCCAGTCCACTTCATAAGGATTATTATCACTAGGTAGCTTATCCTGTGCAATTAATTCATAGAACTCTTCATTAATCTTCTTCATGTCATGAGAAACTAATAAACTAGCTAGACCTTCTAATCGTTTTCGACGAATAATTAAATTATCTACCAACAAAAATTCTTTAATTCTTCCCGGTAAATACTTATTATAGCGCGAATATTCTACAACCCTTGGTTTATGAATCCATGTTTTAATTATTGAAAGCCATGGTAAAGCTTTTCGCTTTTTCATATATGGCCGATAGTCATCCAATAATATCTCCCCATTAGGTGAAACAATCTTTAATTGATCCCATGTTAATATCATTTGTAATTGACTATAGTTGCCACCCTTAGGGACATGAACCAACGTCTGATCCACTTTCACTTCATTATATTTGTTTACTTTAACAAGATGCTCTTTAAATACAGGATAGGGCTTTTCTGGTAACGCTAGAAGATAATCCCGTTCTTCCTGCCATAAGTCCTCAATACGTACGTTTTTGGCATAATGAATTCTATTTCTGTCCGCCTCTAATTTATGAAATAATTGATCAGTTAAACCCTCATAGCTGTCCATTATTGGAGCTGAAGTAAAAAAGTTATAGCGTATGTATCCAACTTTATTCTCAACATTTCCTTTTTCATGGCCACTTCTTGGATTGCATACCTGCACATCAAAGCCATAATAATTCTGAAATTGAACAAATTCATCAGTTAATTGTGCTTCTTCATTTTTTGTCCTTTTTTTCTTCACAGCGGGGGTCAAATTATCGATTCTTATCCTTTTGGGTACTCCCCCAACCTGTTTAAAAAGAATATTGAGACCATGCAAGAAGCATTCTTGATTTTCAGCTGGTAAAGGTACTGCAAATCCAGCATTACTATGAGGAAACGTCATAACTAAAGCATGAATATCCACAATTTCTCCATCTTGTACAGCTTCCATTACTCCAAAGTCTACTTGAGCTTCACCCGGAGGGTGTTCTAATCTTTCATACCCTTTATCCTTTTCTTCTTGGTGAGTATTCATCCATTCAGAGATAAAGTAACAAACAGTTCGATAAGAACCTTGGAAACCCATTTCCTTTAGTTCTTCAAATATTTGTTTCTTTGTTCTTCTTAATTTTTTCCTTAACTTTAAATCCTCAAACAACCAATCTGAAACAATTACTCCCCACTTTTCCTCATACATCATCCCTTTCTTTTTAAATGATTTCTGTTTAGGGAGTTGATCTTCATCCGCATACTTCTTAGCTGTTCGCCAATTAATTCCCATTGTTCTTTGTATTTCTGAAATAGATAGACCTTTGTTATTTCTTAAATGTTTGATACAATTAATATCAGACATTGCTAGCATCCTTTCTTACCTCCACTACCAATTGCTCAACACAATTACTGTAGTGGGACTTGGGGTGACTGGCAAGTCTTTTTTTTGTTTATGCACAAAAATTTAGTGCAGGACTCTGCATTTTTCCTTTGCAAAGCTCTGCACTTTTATTTTGCAATAAACAGCGACTATGAATGTGATCAAGTAGACGATCAGAACGTGAAAATAGTTTAATCCA
>JASBVU010000407.1 GCA_029960905.1 Thermoanaerobacterium sp. | reverse complement strand
GTTGGAGCCAGGTAATTCTTTACTCTGTAAAAAGGAACATCCATTGTGAACTGCTTTATCTGGAGTAATTTTTGACGCTTTTTATTATAATCCTTCTCATTATAGTATTCTTCAAAAAGTTCCATATTGTTTTCATATTCTTCCACTGGAATGACTTTTACATTTGCTATCTCTCTAAGTTGTCTTTGGGCATCTCTTTTATCCAGGTCATAATCAAATACAGAATCCAGAAATTTTATAGCGTCATTAAATTCCCGCAAGTAATTGGTCCCTTTTAGAACCTCTTTTGAATAAATTTCATCAACCATGTCCACCTTTTGTTTCTCATCAAGCAAACACCCGTTATATTCTCTTATCTTAATCAAGCTTATCTGGAAAATATCCCTGTCATAAACGCTGCCTATCCCACTTGAGTTATTGTGATAGATAAAAACATTTGGTTCTTCCAGAGTGTACTCCCTTCTTCTGTAACATCTTCCCATCCGTTGAAATAAGCTATCCAAAGTAGAAAGTTCCGTAAATAAAACATCATAATCAATATCCAGCGAGGCTTCTACAATTTGAGTAGTTATCCATATGCCGTTTTTATCATAATTTTTAATCCTGTCTTCTTTTTCAAATCTATCCCTTTGTATAAAAAGCGAATGCAACAAGTTGACATCAATATTTCCTTTAACCGATTCTTTACTGATTATTGTATTGTATAAATCAACAGCTTTCCTTACAGTATTTACTATCACCAGTACCTTGTGTTTTTTGGCTTTCTCTATAATCAATTCAACCTCTTCATCTATTGGTGCTTCTCTAACGTTTACCTTGTGTCTTTTTATATCACTGTTAAAACATGCAAATTCAAAATCAATATTGAACTGGTCGAGATACTCTTTATATATACGCGGTAGAGTAGCGGTCATTATCATAAACCTTCCGCCCATGTCATTTATCATCTGAAGACCTTTCAATATAACAGCAGCGATTTTGGGAGAATATGCCTGTATCTCATCAATAATTACCTTTGAATAAGCCAGTGTGGCATACAGCTTCTCATAGCCCTTAAACTTAAAGGGAAAAGTAAAAAGTTGGTCAATGGTGGATAAGCTTACCGGATAAGATAATTGCCTGGAAATTTCATATTTTTCAAAAGAATCATTGTAACCTTCTTTTGAAAGAAAATCAAAACTGGTAGAATGTAAAAGGCCAACCTCTTTATATCCTATTTCATCAAATATCCTTTTGTATATAGCATTTATAGATACCCTGACAGGAAGGGTAAAGAAGGCTTTTTCTTCTCCTATCCAGAGAAGCGCTGACTCCGTTTTCCCAATCCCGGTTGAAGCAATCATAACAATGTTTTTGTCCCTGTTTTTTAAAGTAAAATCTTGAGGAGCTCTTGGCTTAGAATTCATTTTTTTAGTTATATAATCCCTGGTTTTATCGGCAATACTGGCCTCTGCTTTTATCTCAACATCAACATGCGCTGAGGCACTGTGGTCAATTCTGTGCAAAAGTCCTTTCAGCATAACATATTTTTTATAATCCTTGTCCCTTTCCTTTATCCTGACAAGCTGCTTCATATAATTTATATATTTAATGTTGGGATTCTTAAGCTCTATTCCAAACTCGACATTAAGTTTCTCAATATTTTTCATGAGGTCCTGCTGTAAAACCTTCTGAAACTTGCTCAAATCTTCTATTTCCCTGTCTCTTTCATGATGAAAACCTATAACCTGGACCAAAATCACATAGTTGTCCCTGCCATACTTTAAATTTATATCTTTGAAATCCAAAAATGCGGGGGATAAATAGCCGTGCGGAATGTCATTTTTAAATTCTGTTTCCAGGAGTTCCATTTTCAATCGCTTTCTTATCTCATTCTGAAAAGGCGTGTAAACCTTACCGAAATCATGATAAAAACATATTATCTCAAGCAAATCCCAGAAGTTTTCATCCTCAACTATATTTTGTATCTTATCCCCGTACATTGCCTTTATTTTATAATAATTGTCCATCACTTTCTCTGTATGTTCCCTTAACGTTTCAACCGGATCAGATTTTGCATATATCATAATATCTCCTCAACTTTCCTGTTAAAAAAGATAATATCATTCCCCTGATCAACATAAACCTTCCCGTTGGATACAGCATTTCTCCCCTTTTCGGCATAAATTACCTTTATCCTTTCCCACTCCCTGACACCATTTTTGACATTATACTTGAAATTTAAATCATAGTTTATTCCTGTTATCGCTTCGTAATTATAAAACTTTGGAATATAAGCAGAATATCTTAATATAAATATATCACTTTCTTCATCCAAATCCAACTGTTCAAAATCAATCATCTTAACTTCATCTAATCTCACGAGGTCCTCTCTTCTACCTAAGCTAAAAAATTCTTCCGAATTCCTTATATTTTCAATAATACTGTTCAGTATTTTCTCTTGGGCAAAAACATGAATCAAAAGCTCAACATTATGAAGAT
>JASBVU010000406.1 GCA_029960905.1 Thermoanaerobacterium sp. | reverse complement strand
AGATACACTTTGAAGGAATGTATTATAGAAACGATATAGGTATCGTTTGAAAGTAAACCCGTATGGTTTTGCCATGCGGGTTTTTAGTATCTTTGTTATCAATCCACACTTTTTGTGATATTATATAATAGAATATCAACAAAATAGGATGTGGTGAAATGGATAGAAGACCGATAGGAGTGTTTGACTCAGGTGTAGGTGGGCTTACAGTATTAAAGAAATTGAAGGAATTATTGCCAAATGAGGATTACATATATTTTGGTGATACGAAAAGAGTGCCGTACGGCGATAAGCCTAAAGATGAAATAGAAAAGTATGCAAGACAAATAGTCAATTTTATGAATGAAAGAAATACGAAGATCATAGTAATTGCTTGCAATACTACATGTGCTTCAATTGATAAAAATGAATATAAGGAGATTCTTTTTAGTGTGTTGGAAGCTGGAGCTGAAAGTGCTGCAGACCTTACAAAGAATAATAGAGTCGGAGTTATAGCGACAACGAGGACAGTAGAAAGCGGCAGCTATGAAAAAAGTATAAAGCTAAAAAACAGCAATGCAGACATTTTTCAAAAAGCTTGTCCGGGATTTGTTCCGCTGGTTGAAAAAGGGCTATCGGAAAGCGATGAATCATTTAAATTGGCAAAAGAGTATTTAAAAACCTTAAATGATGAGGGAATCGATACACTTGTCTTAGGGTGCACGCATTATCCAATACTTTTAAATGCCATTAAAAATGCTGTAAGAGAAGATGTACTCATAGTCGATCCGGCTATTAGATTGTCTTATGATGTTATGAATTATTTGAAAGAAAATGATATGCTTAATTTAAGCAATGGTGGTAAAACTCAATATTTCGTAAGTGGTGATGCGAAAAAATTTGCAGATGTTGCAAAACTCATATTAAATGAAGACATTGAGAACGTAAGCCATGTTGACATAGATAAATATTAAAATGATGAAGAGGGGAGAACCATGAATGAAATTTTAAAAGAAGCCATAAGGATTCAAGATGAAATTGTAGAGATAAGGAGGAAAATACACAGAGAGCCAGAGCTGGGATTTGAAGAGACAAAGACATCTGAGCTTGTTAAAAAGTATCTTGGCAATTTAGGAATCGAAACAAAGACTTTTGCAAAGACTGGCATTGTTGGGACGATTTATGGCAATGGGCAGAAAACCATAGCTATTAGAGCTGATATGGATGCACTTCCGATTCAGGAAGAAAATGATTTGCCTTACAGTTCGGCTGTGCCTGGCAAAATGCACGCGTGCGGTCACGATGTTCATACGGCAATTGCTCTTGGAGCAGCAAAGCTTATACTTAAGATGAAAGATAAACTTGACGGCAATGTGAAGTTCATCTTTCAACCTGCTGAAGAGACTACAGGAGGGGCTAAACCTATGTTGGATGCAGGTGCTTTTGAAAATCCCAAAGTAGATGCAATCATAGGCTTACACGTTGATCCAGATCTTAATGTAGGACAAATTGGCTATACATACGGAAAAGCTTATGCATCATCAGATATGTTTGACATAAATGTAATAGGAAAAAGCAGCCATGGGGCGGAACCACATAAGTCTGTAGACCCCATAGTAATATCTGCAAATATAATCAACATGATTCAAGCGGTCGTAAGCAGAGAATCGAATCCATTAGAGCCTCTTGTCATAACTATCGGCAGCATTGAAGGCGGTTATGCCAGAAATGTCATTGCAAGCAAAGTGCGCATGTCTGGCATAATAAGGATGCTAAACGAAGAAAATCGCGATAAGATAACGTCGAAGGTTGAAAACATAGCTAAAAATACTGCAGAGGTAATGGGAGGCAAAGCTGAATTTAATCGTGTGGAAGGATACCCATGCCTTATAAACGACAGCAGCATGATAGATATATTGAAAAGAAGTGCTGCAGCAATCGTAGGCGATAGCAATGTGATGAGTGTACTGCCAACGCTTGGTGTGGAAGATTTTGCATACTACCTAAAAAAAGTCCCCGGATGCTTTTATAAATTAGGCTGTGGAAATAAGGAAAAGGGAATAGACAAACCTATTCACAACAACATGTTTGATGTTGATGAAAGTTGCATTCCGTACGGCATAGCAATACATGTATTGACTGCTATCAATTATTTGAAAAATGACTCAAAAGATACGATTAAGCAAAAGAGGATGCTGAAAAATATGCTTAATTACAGTGATTCTCTATAAAATTGTAATTTGAATTAAAATTTTTTTGTAACATATAAAAATAAATTGGAAATTAAAAACGCCTTTGATACATATTTATGCAGCATTTCTTGCCATATATAGCCATACTGATGCATAATTTTGATAATGGATTTATATATTTGCAGAAATACAGGAAATCTTGCAAAAATAATTTATATGAAGTAAATCTTGACAAAATTAGATTATTGATGCATAATATGTATTGAAGGGTGGGTGATGAAAAATGTTATTTATAATAACATTGATGGCATTT
>JASBVU010000405.1 GCA_029960905.1 Thermoanaerobacterium sp. | reverse complement strand
TAGAAGCAATTGATGAGTGCCTTGGCAGAATAGTCACAGCTTGTCAGGAAGTCGGAGGTACTATTCTTATTACTGCTGACCATGGAAATTCTGAGCAGATGATCGATCCGGTAACTAAAGAGCCACAAACAGCTCACACGACAAATCCGGTGCCATTCATAGTGATAGGTGAAGGCGATGTGACGCTTAGAAACGATGGTATCTTAGCAGATATAGCACCAACGGTGCTTGACATATTGGGACTGCCAAAACCACAGGAGATGACAGGTACGTCCCTAATAATAGGAAGATAAAAAACGAAAGGAGCATATTTATGTCTATAATTGTTGATGTTTATGCAAGAGAAATACTTGACTCAAGGGGAAATCCAACAGTAGAAGTTGAAGTAGAATTGGACAGCGGTGCTGTAGGACGTGCTGCAGTTCCATCCGGTGCTTCAACAGGTCAGTTTGAAGCTGTCGAGCTAAGAGATGGTGACAACAACAGGTACTTAGGAAAAGGTGTATTGAAGGCTGTAGAAAATGTAAATGAAAAGATTGCTCCAGAAATAATTGGAATGGATGCGATAGACCAAGTGGCAATAGACAAAGCCATGATTGATTTAGATGGCACTCCAAACAAATCAAATCTCGGCGCAAATGCAATTTTAGGCGTTTCATTAGCAGTTGCTAAAGCTGCTGCTGAAGAAGTTGGTTTGCCACTTTACCAGTACTTAGGTGGAGTAAATGCAAAAGTACTTCCTGTTCCAATGATGAACATTTTAAACGGTGGAAAGCACGCTGATAATAACGTTGATATCCAGGAATTCATGATTATGCCTGTTGGTGCACAAAGCTTCCATGAGGCTTTAAGGACATGTGCTGAAGTTTTCCACAATTTAAGGTCTGTACTTAAATCAAAAGGCTTAAGCACAACAGTCGGTGATGAAGGTGGCTTTGCACCAAATCTTACATCAAATGAAGAAGCAATCCAGGTAATATTAGAAGCAATACAAAAGGCAGGTTATGTACCTAGTGAAGATGTAGCAATTGCACTTGACCCAGCTTCATCAGAGATGTACAAAGAAGATGGAAAATACCATTTTGACGGTGAAGGAGTAGTCAGGACATCAGAAGAAATGGTAGATTACTGGGAGCAGCTTGTAAATAAATATCCTATCGTTTCAATTGAAGATGGTTTGGCAGAAGAGGATTGGAACGGCTGGAAACTCTTAACAGAAAGATTAGGCAAGAGGATACAGCTTGTAGGTGACGATCTTTTTGTTACAAATACAGAAAGACTCTCAAGAGGAATTAAGATGGGTGTTGCAAACTCAATACTCATTAAACTTAACCAGATAGGTACATTGACTGAAACACTTGACGCAATAGAGATGGCTAAGAAAGCAGGATATACTGCCGTTGTATCGCATCGCTCAGGTGAGACAGAAGATTCAACTATTGCAGATCTTGTCGTAGCTGTCAATGCTGGACAGATTAAGACTGGTGCCCCTTCAAGAACAGATAGAGTCGTTAAGTACAACCAATTGATGAGGATAGAAGAAGGATTAGGTGGAATAGCACAATACCTTGGAAAAGATGCATTTTACAACGTAAAATAATTTATCTTTGTATTATTAAAGAAGCTCAGTGTCAATATACATGAGCTTCTTTTATATTATTCATTATTATAGATATGTGTGAACATTTGCATAAAATCATATCTTGATAGTTACTATTAAGTGATAAAATAATAGTATGATTATGCAAAAAAAGAAATGGGATGTGATAAAATGCCAAGACCTCAAAAATGCAGATGGGTAAAGTGCGAACCAAACATAAATTATTTTAAACCAGTAGGAATACCCATGCACTCGTTAAGTGAAGTGGTGCTTACAGTTGAGGAATTTGAAGCGATACGTTTAAAGGATTTAGAGGGATTAGAACAAGAAGATTGTGCAGAAAGGATGAAAGTTTCAAGGCCTACATTTTTTAGGATCATCATGTCAGCTCGTGAAAAAGTTGCAGATGCTCTTGTAAATGGCAAAGCCATAAGAGTTGAAGGAGGCAATTACAAAGTATACGGAGATGATGCACCGCACCATGGTCATTGTCACAGGCATGGCATGATGAGTGAATCAATTTCTGACGAAGAATGATTTGTGAGTTTTTTGATAAATTCATGCTTGATATAAATATGCTATTGCTATATAATATATGATAGTGTAAATATGATTTTCGGAGGTTAAACATATGCTAAAAATAATAGTACTTATAGTTCATATTATTGTTAGTTTATTTATGATGGCAGTTATATTGCTGCAGCAAGGCAAAAGTGCAGGCATATCCGGTGCAATTGCAGGTGGTGCAGAAACTTTCTTTGGCAAAAACAAGGCGAGAACGATGGAAGGTACTTTGGAGAGGCTTACGACAATAAGTGCTGTAATTTTCATAATTACTTCATTGATATTGACGTTGCTGATGGGAAAATAATATCGTCTATATA
>JASBVU010000404.1 GCA_029960905.1 Thermoanaerobacterium sp. | reverse complement strand
ATCGAGTCTTCCGCCACAGCCCTATAGCCGCATTTGTCAGACCAAAGCGATAAAGACGCCCAACCTACAACAATGTCGTCTTCTATTGCTACAAAAACAGCATATCTGTCATTGTGCACCTCAAACCATTTTTTATGATACTCTAATGGCCTTGGTTCAGTATCAATTGTTGCCGTCGTGTTTAATACAGCTTGATTGTATATATCATTTATTCTTTCAATATCATCTATATTAGCTTTTCGAATGATCATAAAGACCGTTCCTTTCAATCAAATTGGCTTTAAAAGAATTCGATATAATTACTTTAACATATAATATTGAAATTGCATATATATAATCAAAATAATTTTTAAAAATCTCTTGGAGATGAATTTAGATGAAGAAAAAATTGATTGATGTAAAGAATCATTCGTTTATAATAAAGGCTGATTACGATGATGTTTTGCTTTTAGCAAAATTAATTCAAGCAGAAGGTGAAGGCGAACCAATGATTGGCAAGGTCGCCATAGGAGCTATTGTTGTAAATCGAGTACAAAATCCAAATTTTCCTAATAGCGTATCCGAAGTCATATTTGAGCCTGGACAATTTGAAAGCGTGGCAAATAACCGAATATTCAATATAGAAAATATAGACGAGGAATGTATGATTTCAGCTCTTAAAGCTTTGGAAGGAGAAGACCCGACAGACGGATCACTTTACTTTTACAATAGGTATACGGCAACAAGCGATTGGATTAAATCAAAAAAAGTAAGTGTTGCTATAGGAAAACATAATTTTATAGCATAAAGAATGCAGGGCATTGCCCTGCTTTTATTTCAGCATATTCTCGGTAGAAGTTCGCCTATTGGTCTATCCACGATTCTAGTTGTGCCGTAGATTGTCTCTATCGTCACAAGACCAGAACTATCGATTTCGCCTATAATAGCCGCATCTTTACCGTATTTATCGCCTTTCATTATTTCCAGTGCCTTATAAGCAAAATCTTTATCAACTACACACACAAGCTTTCCTTCATTTGCAAGGTGCAGATAATCAATGCCTAACATGTTGCAAGCTGATTTTACATTCATCTTTACAGGCAGTTTATCTTCATATATTTTAATTCCTACTTTGCTCATGCTGGCGATCTCGTACAGCACTTCTGCGACGCCGCCCCTTGTAGGATCTCGTAAGATTTTTACAGCATCTTTAAGAGTCATAAGCTTCTCCACCATTTTATTTAAAGGCGATACATCGGAAAGAAGAGGAGGGTCAAAATCAATTCCTTCCCTATCACCCATTACCGCCATGCCATGATCTCCAATTGTACCCGAAATTATCACCACATCTCCAGGTTTTCCGTTTTTAATCGATACATAAGCTCCATCAGGCAAAATGCCTATTCCTGCAGTATTTATGAAGATGCCATCTGCGCTATTTTTCTCCACAACCTTTGTATCACCTGTCACAATTTGTACACCAGCTTCATTAGCAGCATCTACCATAGAATCAACTATCTTTTTAATGTCATCAACCGGAAATCCCTCTTCAATTATAAATGATGCACTCAAGAAAAGCGGCTTTGCACCACGCATCGAGATGTCATTTACAGTACCACATATCGCCAACCTTCCAATGTCACCACCTGGAAAAAAGACAGGCTTTACTACAAAGCTGTCTGTTGTAAAAACGGTCTTACCCGGCAACAATGCTGCATCTTCCATCTGATTTAAATATTCGTTATTAAATTTTTCTATGAATATTTCGCTTATGAAGCTTTGCATCATCGAACCGCCGCCACCGTGTGACATCAATACCTTATCCATATACCGTTCCTCCTCGATTTTACTCACCGTACTTGTAATACGCCGCACATGATCCCTCTGATGAAACCATGCACGGTCCAACAGGATTCAAAGGTGTACAAGCTTTGCCAAACAAGGGGCATTGTTTTGGCGTTATAATCCCTTTCAGCACATCACCGCACCGACAGCCTTTTATCTCTGTCCCTCTATTAGGCTTTTTAATGTTAAATTTCTTTTCCGCATCGTATTCGCTGTACTTCTCACGTATCTTAAGCCCCGAACCTTCTATCATGCCAAGGCCTCTCCACTCAGCATCGCTGTCCTCAAAGACTTCTTCGATTAATTTTTGTGCCTCAATGTTCCCATCATCTTTTACAACCCTTTTGTATTGAATTTCTATCTTAGGATCTTCCAGATTTTTTAAAATCATTACAACGCTCATCAATATATCTGATGCTTCAAATCCTGATACAACTCCGCCAATCTTGTATTTATCAACCAAAAAATTATATATAGTACTTCCTGTTATAGCACTTACATGGCCTGGAAGTAGAAATCCCTGAATATCTGATCCATTTACAACAAGCGCTTCTAATGCCTTTGGCATTGTCTTATGAAGGCAATACACGCTGTAATTTTTGATTTTTTTTGTGTATGCTTCTTTTATGGTAAGTGCAACAGACGGGATTGTTGTCTCAAAGCC
>JASBVU010000403.1 GCA_029960905.1 Thermoanaerobacterium sp. | reverse complement strand
TCTGTACTAGTTTTGAACTTGGAGCAGATGGAGCAATTGCAGCAATTTTAACTGTTTTCCCAGAAGAAAGTGTAAGAATATGGGATGCAGTAACAAACGGTGATCTTAAAACCGGAAGAGATTTACAAGACAAACTTTACCCAGTATGGAGCAAAATTAAAGCTGCAAGATTTCCAAGGGGAGTTAAAGAAGCATTAAATATAATGGGAAGAAATGTAGGAATACCTAGGAGTCCCGTTTCTGGGTGCACAGAATATGAAGCTGAAGAAATAAAAAGAGTAATGGAAAGAGTGAAATGTAAATAAGGAGGTATAAATAATGAAATTAAAAAAAATAATTAGTGAGATACTCGCAATCAGTTTGGCTTTAAGCATATTACTAACGGGTTGTTCTAGCTCAAAGCAGGCTTCAAGCAAAAATCAAAATAGTTCTTCTTCATCAAATAATACAACATCTGGTAGTATTTTAATAGGCGTATCAACTGGTTTAACAGGTTCATTTGCTGCGGATGGTGAAAAAGTAAAAGATGGCGTTCTTTTAGCAATAGATGAAATAAACCAAGAAGGAGGCGTACTAGGTAAAAAATTGGAGGCTACTTTTGAAGATGACCAAGATAATCCAACAATGGCTGTAAATACTGTTAATAAACTTATAGGAGAACATGTGGTTGCACTAATAGGACCAACACTTTCTGCAACTGTTATGCCTGTTTCATCTATCGTTCAGAAGTACAAAGTTCCTACATTAACTGGGGCGACATCTCCAAAGCTTCTTACAATGAATAATCCATATCTTTTTATGATAAGAGCATCAGATAGTATAACAGCCAGAGTAGCTGCAACATTTGCCGTGCAAAATCTCAAGGCAAAAAAGATAGGTATACTTTATAACAGTGATGAGATGGGAACAGGTGCAAAAGGTGTTATAGAAGATTATTTAAAGAGCGTTGGTATTCCATTTGTAAGTGAAGGTCATAATACAGGTGATAAAGATATGACCGGTCAACTTACAAAAATGAAGAATGCAGGTGTTGATACTTTGATGGTTTGGACACATGATCAAGAAGCAGCTGTTATAATGCGTCAAATCAAAGAATTGAACTTGAAAGTTAATGTGGTGGGTAATCCTGGGTTTGCAATGCCTCAAGAATTGAATTTAATGGACAAAGATTGGGTCGAAGGGGTGTATACTGCTACAGATATTGTAACAGACGATCCTAATACCGTAGTTCAAGATTTTGTTAAAAAATTTAATGATCGTTATCATACACTGCCTGATTTATATGCCTCTGCGTACTACAGTGCAGTTAAAGTGTTAGCAGATGCGATTAAAAGAGCTGGGAGTACTGACAGTGACAAGATAAGTGAGGCGCTTCGTCAAACTAAAGATTTTAAAACCCCTGAAGGCACTTATACAACAGATTCTTCCGGGGCTCTCCTACACGAATGTATTATAGCACAAATTAAAGATAAAACTCCTCATGCAGTAACTCATGTTTCTGTTAAGTAAATTTTAGGGCTCTTATTTAAGAGCCCTAACTAAAAATTTTATGAAAAGGGTGATAAAGTGGTAAGCACAATACTACAACTTATAATTAGTGGTGTTGCAATGGGGTTTATATATGCGCTTGTTGGGATTGAGTTTACTATAATTTATAATGCAAGTGGATTAGTTAATTTTGCACATGATAAATTTATTATGTTTGCTGCTTATGTTTTTGCGGGAACGTTTGTATTAGGCTTAGGACTGAATCCTATCATATCAACTATATTATTATTTATAGTTATGGCCTTATTTGGTGCTCTAGTAGCTGCTGGCATATTTAACCCATTAAGAAATATGTCATCAGACATATATGCAGTAATGGGAACAATAATGCTCGCTAAGATTCTAACTGAGGTTGCCAGAATATCTTGGGGACCAGATCCTTTTACTATTAGTGGATTTTTGCAAGGTGTTGTTCATGTTGGTAATGTAGTACTTCCAAAAGCAAACATTTATATTATAATCGTTTCCTTAATAATTTTTATAGGTCTTCAGATGTTTTTTAATAATACAAAATACGGAAAAGCAATGAGATGTGTTGCTCAAAATAAAGAAGCTTCAGCTATTGTTGGAATTAATGTACCACAAATTATACAAATGAGCGTTGCATTAAGTGCTGTTATCTGCGGCGTTATTGCTATATTAGTAATTCCTCTTTTTAATGTTGATGTAAACATTGCAAGTATGATTGGAATAAAAGGATTTGCTGCTACTGTTATAGGTGGATTTGGTAATCTTTTTGGAAATATAATAGGTGGATTATTTGTAGGTCTTCTTGAAAATGCAGTTGTTATGATCTTACCTGCTGTTTATAAGGATACTGTTGCATTCGTATTGCTTATTTTATTCCTTTTAATAAAACCAGAAGGAATTTTATCAAAAAAATCTTAATATTTTGATTAAGGAATGGGTGATGAGATTGAGTATAGTATCAAAAAGAAATTTCATCTTAATA
>JASBVU010000402.1 GCA_029960905.1 Thermoanaerobacterium sp. | reverse complement strand
CCCTTTTTCTTCTTCAGCGCCTATATTAAACAAGCCAATTTTGGGATTTTCAACATTAAGCATTTTTTGCGCGTATACACTTCCCATTATGGCAAACTGAAATAAATTTATCGGCTTACAATCTGTATTTGATCCTGCATCGAGCAAAATCGTCGCACCATTCAAAGTTGGCAGTATTGGTGCCAACGCAGGTCTATCTATACCTTTAATCCTTCCAATATTAAAAAGTGAACCCGCCATTAAAGCACCCGTATTGCCTGCTGATAAAAAAGCATCTACTTCATCCCTTTTAAGCATTTCGATGCCAACAGCCATGGAAGAATCTTTTTTCTTCCTTATTGCAGCTACAGGTGGTTCATTGTTTGTAATTACCTCTTTTGCATGTACAATAGTTAGACCGTCTTTTTCTTTTATACATTTGTCTAATTGATCTTTGTTTCCAACCAAAACTATCTCTATATTGAAACTATCTAAAGCCCTTTCAACGCCTTTTATTATCTCATGTGGTGCATAATCTCCTCCCATAGCATCAACTGCTATCTTCAAGGTTGTTGCACCTCCTTTTCGGTGCTATCGCTTTCTAAAGACACCAATATGAATTTACCTCTGAATACCTCTTTGTTTTTCACTCTAATCATAACCAAAACAAAATATTTATTTCCTCTTTTTCTGGTAACATCTGCCTTTGCAACAAGGCGATCTCCTACCTTAACTGGATATTTATACTTTATATTTGCAACACCTATCAATGCAGCCTCAGCATCAATAACAGATATTGCCAGTGACTCTGCTTGTGAATATATGTAATGACCCCTTATAATTTTTGTCTTTAAAAAAGCCATCTCAGGCGTAGGCTCAAAAACAGATATTCCGCTTTTTCCTAGCTCTAAATCGATAAGTTCACCTACTATTTCGCTTCCTACAATTGCTTTTACCTTGTTATAATTTTTTTCAGCCACATTTTTAATTCTTTCTCTAAGCTCAGGAATACCTAGTTCCATTCTATCTAACCTTATAGTCTGAACGCTAACCGAAAACAAATCAGCCAATTCGTCATCAGTATAAAACGGATTTTTCTCAATTTCAATTTTTAGTTTTTTTAATCTATCTCTTTTATTAAGCTTCGTGGCCACATTATCAGCTCCAAATATAAGTTGTTTTTATGACTTACTCATAATTATAAATTACGCTGTATATAAAAGTCAAGAAATAAAAAAGAAAAGTAATAGAGAAAACTCCATTACTTTTCTTCCACTTTCAATACCTCTTTACCATCGTAATAACCACAGCTTAAGCAAACTCTGTGAGGCAATTTTGGTTCGTGACATTGCGGACACAAAACATAAGCAGGTACAGCTAAACTATGGCTATGCCTTCTTTTATCTCTTCTTGCCTTAGATGTTCTACGCTTTGGAACTGGCATACTATACACCTCCTACATCTTCTGCAGTAATTTATTCAAAACTGAAAGGCGTGGATCGATTTCTTTTATTTGGCAATCGCATTTTTCATGATTAAGATTTTTACCACAAGTAGGACATAGACCCTTGCAATCATTCGAGCAAATGAATTTCATCGGAAGAGAAAGTTCTACATTTTCAATTACAATTTTTGTCAAATCAAGCTTTTCATCTTCCACTTCATCTGAAAATTCATCATCAGACTCGTTTACTACTTCATCAATAGGAATTACAAACTCATACTCAAACTCATCAAGGCATCTATCGCATGTAACTTTAATAGCCCCACGTGCCAAAAGCTTTAAAACTATCCCTTCACTATCATGTGTTATGCTTCCAGTTACGCTGATAGGCTTTATAACTACGTATCTATTGCTATTTACCTCAAGAACATTCAAATTTTCTACGTAGTTGACTTCAATGCTGCGACCCCTATGTCCCTTAATTTTTGATAAATCAATTTTCATTTTCTCACCCCAATATAATTGCCAAAATTAATTATACTAATGGGGTAAACATTTGTCAAGAATGCTATTTTATACTCTTTACAATCTCTTCAGTATCTTTAGCAATCATGTATTCTTCATTAGTCGGAACAACCATCACGCTAACCTTTGAATTTGGTGTAGATATAATAGTTTCTTTACCTCTAATTTTATTTTTTTCTTTATCCAAGTCGAATCCTAAGAACTCTAATCCATCAAGTATAAATTCTCGTATCTCCGTTCCATTTTCACCAACACCTGCCGTAAATACAATTACATCAACGCCTCCCATAGCCGCTGCATAAGCACCGATCGTCTTCTTTACTCGATATGCAAACACATTTAAAGCGAGTTGAGCTCTTTCATCCCCATTTTTAAATGCAGCATCTTCCAGATCTCTAAAATCGCTGCTTATTCCCGAAATGCCATAAACGCCAGATTTTTTGTTTAATATATTTACTACTTCTTCAGCACTTATATTTTCTTTCTCCATAAGATAAGAAATGATGGATGGATCTATGCTTCCAGATCTTGTACCCATAGCCAAACCTTCTAATGGCGTAAATCCCAT
>JASBVU010000401.1 GCA_029960905.1 Thermoanaerobacterium sp. | reverse complement strand
ATCCAGGTAACGAAAAAATCTCCTTTATCATGTTAAATCCTCCAAATACGTGCATAATCCCTCTTATGAGGGATTATCTACTGGTTCAGGTTGTGTCTTTATTTTTGATTGAGTATGTTGGTACTGGGCTTCAGCTATTATGTCTTCTACTTCTTCTTTTACATTCATAGCCAACTCCTTACCTTTATCGGCAAGAATCATGGCAGTACCTACAAGCCCTACCGCTAATCTCTTTGCCGGCTTCGCCAATAAAAATGCTATTCCCAATGCTCCTACGCCAATCCAAAATTCTTTGCTCATATTAAAAAACCTCCTGTCTATTTTTATTTATTTTAACCTGTATTCCAAATAATATTAATAAAAGCCGTCGAAAAGCTGTCATCATTCATAATTTTTCCTTCTGTGAAATAAAAATTTTTGGACAAAATATTTTTATTATAAAACGTTCTGGAGGTATGAAAATGGAACTCATAAGAAAATATATATCATATACAAAGCGAATCAGATTTTCCTTAAGCGGCTTATACAGAAACGAATTATTGGCAAAAAGACTGGAGAAAAATCTATCTCTTAAAAGCGGAATACTAAGTGTAACAGCAAACCCAATGACAGGAAACATCATCATTGCTTTTGATGACAGCTTAAAAGCTGAGGACATCAAAAAAGAAATATACAAAATAAAGTTCAATATAAGAGACGCCAACAGTAATTTCCTTATCAAACAGCAAGCTCAATACCCTTGGCACATCATGACAAAAAAGCAAATAGAGAAAGCTCTAAACACAGATATTGACAATGGACTATCAACAGTTGAAGCTAAAAAAAGATTAAGTACATACGGTTTAAACCAACTGATAAACGGTAATAAACCATCTTTCTTTAAAATGATGCTAAATCAGGTGAACAACTACCTTTTTAAGATACTTCTTTTTGCTGGAGGCATTTCTTTTTTGATTGGGGATGTAGCTGACTCTATTGTGATAATATCGATTGTCATATTAGAGTCAAGCCTTGGCGTGCTTCAAGAGTACAATGCCGAAAAATCTCTAGAATCGCTACACAAGTTGACATCACCCCGATCATCTGTTTTAAGAGACGGTAAGATTTCATTGTTAAGCTCATCAGAACTTGTACCAGGCGATGTAGTGATTGTAAAACCAGGAGATATTGTACCCGCCGATGCTCGCATCGTGGAAAGTAAAAATTTAGAAACTGATGAAAGCTGCTTAACGGGTGAGTCACACCCATCATCAAAACACGATTTGGTGATATTAAAAGATGATATTCCATTAGCTGAACGAAAAAACATGGCTTACATGGGGACAAACATAACTAAAGGCTACGGCAAGCTTATCATAGTCACAACTGGAATGTCAACAGAAATAGGCAAAATTGCAAAAATGTTGAATGAAGAAAAAAATGCTTTATCACCGCTTAATAAAAGCCTTGAAATCTTAGGGAAAAACATAACAATAGCAATCATAACAATCAGTTTCAGCATTTTTTTAAGCGGTATAATAAGAGGCAAATCTTTTTCACAAATGCTTGGAATAGGCATAAGCCTTGCCATAGGTGCCATACCGGAAGGCTTATCTACTATCGTGACAATAGCTTTAGCTTACGGTGTCCAACGAATGGCGTCAAGAAATGCCATCGTGAGAAAACTTAATTCTGTAGAAACATTGGGAGTAGCTAATGTAATATGTACTGATAAAACTGGAACACTTACAAAAAACGAAATGACCGTGAAAGAAATACGAATCCTTGACAAAGCATGGACCGTCTCAGGAATTGGGTATACACCATTAGGTGATTTTTATCACGATAATGTTAAGATAAATCCAAAAGATGATAAAGACCTATATTCAATCTTGCAGTACGGTGCTTTATGCTGCAATTCAAAATTAATAAAAAAAGGAAACGATTGGACGGTAACTGGTGATCCGACGGAAGGCGCCATAATCGTTGCGGCTGCAAAAGCTGGTATAGAGAATGAACAATATGAAAGAATTGATGAGATACCTTTTGACTCGTCAAGCAAATTCATGACTGTCGTAGTCGATGCCGCTTCCCACAAATTGGCCATATCAAAGGGCGCCCCTGATGTAATATTAAACAAATGCAGCTACTTTTTAAGATCAGGCAAAGTTACAAAATTAGGAAAAATAAATAAAAACAAGATCATGAAGCAAAACGATGAAATGTCTAACAGAGCATTAAGAGTTTTAGCTGTTTCATACAAGATTTTAAGCGATGAAGACAACAATATTGACAGTGATTTCATATTTGCTGGTCTTATAGGCATGGAAGATCCGCCAAAAGATGAAGTTAAAAATACTATTGAAGAGTGCTTGAAAAATGGAATCAATGTTGTCATGATAACAGGAGACCAAAAAAACACTGCTATGTCAATAGGAAAAAGAATTGGACTTCTAAAAGGTAAAAAGGCAGTTTCAGGCCCGGAACTTGATAAAATGGATGACGATGAGTTAATAAACCTTATAGATGATGTCAAC
>JASBVU010000400.1 GCA_029960905.1 Thermoanaerobacterium sp. | reverse complement strand
TTTTGTACTCTGCTTCCACCGTCATTGTTGGTCTTATCGGAGCTTATTTAGGATATTATATTGGAAATCTATTTTAGATATTGTATTATAATATTGATGATACGTGAAAGGAGGGTTCTTTTGTTATTAGATTATTTTAAATTACTGTCAGCGTTATCGCTATCACTGGACATCCTTGAGAGAAGAAATTTTGGGCATGCTCGCAAAGTTGCATATGTTGCCATAAGATTGGCAAGAAATTTAAGCATAAAAAGAGATGAAGAGTATAAAATATTTTATTCTGCTTTTCTCCATGACATAGGCAAAAGCGACGTATATGAAGATTTTATTTCAAACAATACATGGATGCATTCATTGAGAGGAAGCGATATGGTAAAAGACATGCCTAGAGGACATGAATTTTGTGATATCATAAAGTATCATCATGAAAACTGGGATGGAAGTGGATATTTTCATATTAATGGAGATTCTATACCATTTGAAGCTCAGATAATATATTTGGCAGATCAATTTGATGTGAAATACAATACAGTGTCTATAATAATGAATGAATACAGGACAAGAAAACATATAGAAAAATGGTTAGATGATGAATCAGGGAAATCATTCAACCCAATAATTGTAAACGCATTAAAAGATCTAATGAAACAAGAAAAGTTCTGGCTCGATTATGAACATTACAACACGTTTGATGTTTTAAGACCTTATATATCCAATGAAACAATGATAGTTGACATAAATGATCTTAGCAAAATTGCACGAGTATTTTCGAATATAATTGATAACAAAAGCCACTTTACTTACATGCATTCGAAAGGCATATCAGAAATTGCATACAAAGCAGCTTTGATATCGGGGTATGATGAGATGATGGCAAAAAAGGTAAAGATCGCTGGACTGCTGCATGACTTAGGCAAATTGGCTATCCCAAATGAAATACTGGATAAATCTGATAAATTAACCGAAGAAGAATTTATGATAATAAAGTCCCATACATACTTTACCAAGAAGATATTAATGGAGATAGGTGGCATTGATGATATAGCTGAATGGGCTGCAAATCATCATGAGAAATTGGACGGCTCAGGGTATCCAGAAGGACTTACTGGAGAAGACCTTGATGAAATTTCAAGGCTTATGGCCGCCTGTGATATATACCAAGCACTGACGGAAGATAGGCCCTATAGAAAAGGTTTGTCCCATATTGAAGCAATCGATGTGATCTATAAATTAGTCAAACAAAATAAGATAGATGGAAAATCGCTGCAGATAATAAGAGAAATACAAAAAGTGAACAATTAAGTATACTCATCCATATAACTGTCAATAATATGGATGAGGAGGTATTATATGGGCACGCTATATAAAATTTTTAGAGAAATATCGGCTGCAAAAGAAGAAACAGGCGATGAAAATGATGCTTTGATAAATGAAGTGAAAAACACCATGAGGCAGTTAAAAGATGCAGAAATGTATTTTCAAAATGTCACAGATCCCGATTTAATCGATCAAGCTATTTATAATATAGAGTCTTTGAGAAAAAAGTATACTTATTTATTGAAAAAAGCCAAAGAGATTGGTGTGAATTTTGATAATTTCAATTCGCTTATATCATAATTTGTCCCCCTCTTAATATAATAATCATAGGATGTATTAAGGGGGAATTTTTATGAATTTAAGCATTGAATACAATATAATAATAGCATATGTTGTGGGACTTTTTTTATTGTACATACTTGGATGGCTATTGGTTGTACCGAGAAAATTTCTTATAAGGCTTATTTTAAATGGAGTAGTAGGAGCATTAGTCCTGTTTTTTATAAATATGGCTGGAAAGACATTTGGAATATACGTGGGCATAAATCCGATAACAGCTTTAGTTGTAGGCTTTTTAGGCATACCTGGAGTGATTTTGCTTATTGTGCTGCAGTATATCGTGTAAAAAATTTCCAAATAATTATAAGTGTAAATAATCTCCTTAATAGAAATAATAAAAAAGGTAATATTGTATTAAGGAGGCTATAAAGATGACTGTAAAAAGCGATATCGAAAAGGCTGTTGCTGCAGCACAGTCTGCACTTGGAACATACGCGCAGTTTGCCAGTGCAACAGATGATCCGGCAGCTAAGCAGATGTTTCAGCAGATGCAGCAGGATATGCAAAGGCATGTAAATATGCTAAACAATAGGTTGAATTATATAAATTCAAATAACAAAATGAATCAACAGCAACAGGCAACACAGCAAGTGCAAAATATACTTTCAAATAAAAAATAAGTATTAAGGGGCATCTACTGATGCCTCAAAAATTTTACATAAAATTAACATAAAACGAGAAAAAATCAAGCATTTATAAGATAATTAGACATAAAATGAATTATTGGCTATAATTTGGGTAATAAGCGCATTGCAATCTAAGTCATAAATATGGTATATTAATAAAGCACAGATTATCCATCTAAAAAGGAAGTCACCACAACTTACCAGCGAAAAAGATGTTGACAGAGGGAAAGAGAT
>JASBVU010000399.1 GCA_029960905.1 Thermoanaerobacterium sp. | reverse complement strand
CTTTTGAGGCCTTTATTTTTCAAGGTTCCAAAAAATACTGCTTGACATTTCACCACTTGTCTAAAAAAACATAAGATCCATGTTAAAGCAACACTCTTTTTCATTTTGTCGTACTCATGGTTGAAAATGACAAGCTGTTTTTCACTTAATTGGCTTTTTAATTAAAAATTATCCATCATCCTTACCCGCCTGTATTTAACTTATTTTTAAAATACTCATTTAGAGCTAAAAATACATTTAAATCAATATATGACGTTTAAAAAGCAAATCATACATTATTAACAATTAAATTTTCCTCACATATCACAAGTTGATTTTCACATCTTAACTTTTATTTTATCAGATATTATGGACATGATGTGGCACTTTATTTATAAAAAGAATTTAAAATCAGCAGATCATCATCACCAGTTATTGTATAAAATGCATTTTCATTCTAACATCTTCTATTTACCAATTAAGTTTCTAATCTTAAAAATCTCCAGTTGAAAAATCATTATACTTCCAAGTCAAATATTGCAAAAGAGAACTAGGAAAATATACACGATCTGCATACTTATCTTTTTGATAAGATTTGATTCTTTTTTGAATAAATTCATCTATTTCGCTAAGAGTTAAATTTAACCAAGGACCATCAATCTGTTTTTCTGTTACCGCTAACTTAGCTATAATCCACGAATTAATCGTTATATATTTTTCATTATATAACTTTTTTGCGATACTACCAACTTCTTTTTTAGGAAAAATTCCAAATCGATAAAGAGCACTTTCTAGTCTTTTAAAAAGAAAAGACTTCTCCAAACAGCATTTCTTTAAATCTTTTGACGACTTTACTTCAGCAATAAAAGCTAAGTTAAATTTATCTATATCTATACCCCAATCATAAAATTTTTCTTTATCCCAGTCTTGATCTTGTCCACCAACTTTCTCATAAACATCCAAAAATCTAATTGCCAACAAATCAGAATCTGCTGAACCTCTTTGATTTCCATCTCTTAAATTATGTAAGACAAAGTTTTGCAATAATAAAAAACCATTAAAGCGAAGATACCAATATGCCAATTCTTCAGCAAAATTATTCATTTATTACACCATCCTATAAATTTTAAAAAGTTAACTTAACTATGCTTTTACTGCAGGAACATATATTTTACTTTTACTTACCTTTATTTAACAATACGTATAAAATTTGTATATATAATTTTGGTGTTTTAAAACCACGTTGAGTAGATATTCTTTTATAAATTCATTTGATTTGTTCATCATCAACTCCATATTCGTCATAAATTACTTTCAAAAAATCAAATGCTAAATCTATCTCCTCATCAGTATAATTTTTGTCAGACTTTACAATTTTTATCTTATTCACAATTTTATCTCTTGGATATCCTTCATGTTCAAAATATATAATTGTTGAAACCAATTCCAAAAATCTGGATTTTTGATTATTTAGTTCTTCAATTAAATCCTTATATTTGTCAAGATTATGTTGTATATCTATTTCTTTTTTTAATTTATATTTATACTTTGGAAATAACCCACTATCATTTTTCTCTTCCTCAATTATATTCATCATCTTAAGCTCTTCAAGCTCAATTGTCAAAGTATCCGAATATGGACCATAATAATGAAAATAAAAATTCTCCATGAAATTTGCTCCTAAGTTTTTTAGTATGTAAACTATTTTTTGAATCTTTTTACGGCCATCAATTTCTCCGGCGATATTTAATAACTCAATAATATTAGCATATTCATTCAATGTATCACTCATTTTAATTCCTCCAAATATTTAATTATATCATCACTTATATTTACGCCCTCATAATTATATCTCGGAAAATACAAATAATATTTAATCTTTTGGCTGCCTGATATAGCTTTTATTGATTCAGAAAATCTAGTAATAGATTTATTTTTGCCCATACTATTAATTAATATAGGTGGCTTTTCTCCTTCCTCACCTTCAACATAATAATCATATATCACATTACTAGGTCTATCAAGTGCAAGATAATATTCAGCATCCATATTTTGATTTTTTAGTATTTCTCTTATTGCATCTAAACTAAAAGGGAAAGATTGCTCAATTTCATAGGCCTTATATAAATCTCTATACAAATATTTACAGCATAAATCTCTTAATATCTTGTCTCGTGAATTTTTCCATGATAATATCGCATATAAAATAACACTATCGTTCAATTGTATATATTCTTCTACATTTATTTTCTCATTTTTAAAAACTGGAATCAATAAATCTATTTTAATATCCAGTAAATTTTGCTCATATAAGTATTTTGCTCTTTTTAAAATATTTTGCAGCAACAATTCATATCCTCTTGTAGTTTTATGGTAGTATACCTGCCAATACATATAATGTCTAGCAAGTACATATTGCTCTACGGCATACAATCCCTTATAATCTATAACTATATTATCATCACACACTAACATAGATTTTATAATCATATCTACATCAAATAGCCCATACTTTACACCTACATAATAACTATCCCGTAATAAATA
>JASBVU010000398.1 GCA_029960905.1 Thermoanaerobacterium sp. | reverse complement strand
CTTTATAACAGCAGGTATTAACATCAAGTCTGCCGCAGCAGCTCTTTTTTCTATTTCTCTTATTTTAGCTTTATCAGTACCGTGGACTTCTCTCGTCCCACCAAATTTTACATAAATATCATCTACATGTTTTATAAGCTCATTTAGTTCAGCTTTTGGTATATACTCGTCTAATACTCCGCCATAATCAGATGTCAAAGTCAGCTTTCCATCGCTAAAAGCACCTGCACCACCTATGCCACAAGTTATAGAGCATGGTTTGCAGTTTGCACACTTTGAGCCATACTGGCTTATTGGGCAGACTCTACCTCTTATGTCCCTTCCTTTTTCTAAAAGCAATATGTTAAGTCCACTATTTTCTTTCACCAATTCCAGGGATGTAAAAAGTCCTGCCGGACCACCTCCGACTATTATTACATCGTATGATTTCATTTTGAACACTCCTTTTTTGATAGTATAACAACATCCCCTTTAGTATATTATCAGATATTCTAATTTTAATCAACTGAAATTACGAATTATAATCATTATTTTTTTTATAATGTTCGTTTTTTGTCGGTTTTTATTTTGATTTTTTGACAAAATATTAAAAAAATCTCAGAAACTTTTTCTCGTTAACAGAATAAAGCCAAATTCATCATTTTTTTATGTCTTAAAATAATATATAATAGTTTTGTAATCTCAGATGTGAAAGGAATGTTGGACAATTGAACCATGAAGATCTCTTAAAATTCGCCGTAATAGCTGGACAAACCATACTTGAAAATGGCGGTGAAACGTATAGAAGTGAAGACACCATAGAAAGGATGCTTAATAACAAAGTTGAAAGAGTGGAAACATTTGTAACACCTACCGGTATCTTTGCTTCGATTGAAAACAACGGTAAAATTCAAACGACGATAACAAGAGTCAAGCAAAGAGACAGCGACTTAAATAAAGTGGCTCTTGTCAACGATCTATCCAGAAGATTTAGCAAAGAAAATTTAGATACACTTGATTTTACAAAATACGCAGATGAACTTATAAAAATTAGGTCAAAAGGCAAATACAGCTTTTTGTTGAGGATTTTCTTTGCAGGTGTTGCTGCAGCATCATCCGGTATGCTTTTAGGCAGCACCATCAAGGATTTCATCCCTACGTTTATAACAGCTACAATGTTGCAGGGGCTTGTGACGTATTTTGAAAGATTACGCCTTTCTACATTTATAATAAATATTATAGGTAGTGCATTTGCTGCACTATTAGGTTTGGCATTTTCTCACTTTGCAATAGGCACCTTAAATGGCATAATAATAGGGTCAATCGTCACATTGCTTCCGGGAGTAGCCATAACAAATGCAGTTAGAGATGCTATATGGGGTGACTTGGTTTCAGCCGTATCAAGAGGCGTCGAAGCCGGAATGTCTGCCATAAGTATAGCCGCCGGGGTAGGGGTCGTTCTAAACATTTGGTACGTAATTGGAGGCAAACTATGATACAACAGATTTTCTTTGGATTTTTAGCAACAGCAGGATTTGCATTTCTCTTCAATGTGCCTTCTGATGCCATTGTAGTATCAGGACTTTCAGGTGCAGTGGGTTGGGCAGGTTATCTACTTGTCATGAAGATATACCCGTCCACAATCGCAGCTACATTTATAGCATCACTTCTGATAGGCATAATGGGCGAAATATTTGCACAGAGGAAAAAGTACCCTACCACCATATTCGTCATTCCAGGCATAATACCTCTTGTTCCTGGTGCGTATTCGTACAAGACTGTCCTTGCCATAATTCAGGGCAATAATAAACAGGCCTTTGATTTAGGCCTGCAAACCATCGGCATCGCTTTAGCAATAGCCGCCGGACTTATGTTTGTGATTTCATTTGCCAGGATCAGGAGACGGTAATCTTTGAAAGCTCCTTGTCAAGATCTCTTACAGTTGCTAATAAGCCTTCTAAATTATCCTTTATGTCTTGTATGAATTTAGACTGCTCTTCTGTCGATGCTGATACCTCTTCTGTCGATGCGGCAGTCTCCTCTGAAACCGCAGATATGTTCTCAATAGATGAGATTATCTCATTCTTGTACTCAGTAAGACCAACTACAGCATCATTCAAGACGTGCGTATTTTTCGTTATTGTATCAATAGAAGATTTTATTTCATTAAATGCCTGTGCTGTTGTCTCTACCTGATTTGACTGTTCATCAGCTATTTCTTTCACAGCGCTTGCTTGCTGTACTGTTGCATCTGTCTTCTGCTTTATGGTGCTTATTATCTTTGCTATCTCAGCCGCAGCTTCCCTTGATTGCTCAGCTAAGTTTCTCACTTCTTCAGCAACGACTGCAAACCCCTTACCAGCTTCACCAGCCCTTGCAGCTTCAATAGCTGCGTTTAAAGCCAGCAAGTTTGTCTGGTCGGATATACCCGTAATTACTTCAATTATCTTCTCAATCTGCCTTGAATTAGACTGCAATTCGTTTATTTCCGCAACGACGCTGTCAATGGAGTTTTTCGTCTCCGCCGTCTTATCTTTAAGTAAATTTATAGTCTCTA
>JASBVU010000002.1 GCA_029960905.1 Thermoanaerobacterium sp. | reverse complement strand
AGAATGAAGAGAGAATTTAATGTAGAGTGCAACGTCGGCAAACCACAAGTTGCTTATAAAGAGACCATAACAAAACCTGTACGCGTAGAAGGAAAATTTATAAGACAGTCAGGTGGACGTGGCCAGTATGGTCATGTATGGCTTGAAATGGAACCTTTAGAGAGAGGTCAAGGTTATCAATTTGAGAATAAAATAGTCGGTGGTGTCATACCGAAAGAATACATTCCTTCAGTAGATGCAGGTGTACAGGAAGCAATGGAAAATGGTATCCTTGGAGGATATGAAGTTGTTGACGTTAAAGTTTCATTAGTTGACGGTTCATACCATGAAGTCGACTCATCTGATATGGCATTTAAGATAGCAGGTTCAATGGCTTTCAAAGAAGGTATGAAAAAAGGCGGAGCTGTCCTTTTAGAGCCTATAATGGAAGTGGAAGTTGTTGTTCCTGAGGAATATATGGGCGATGTAATGGGTGACATAAACTCAAGGCGTGGAAGAATCGAAGGTATGATGGATAGAGCTGGTGCAAAAGTCATAAGAGGCATGGTTCCACTGGCTGAAATGTTTGGATATGCTACAGACCTTCGTTCAAAGACTCAAGGAAGAGGTACTTACACGATGCAATTTAGCCATTATGAGGAAGTACCTAAAAACATTGCTGATCAAATATTAGAAAAAAAATAAAAAATTAATGTAAGGAGGAAAAGAAATGGCAAAGCAAAAATTCGAAAGAAAGAAACCCCATGCAAACATAGGGACAATAGGACACGTAGACCATGGCAAAACGACATTAACATCAGCAATAACGATAGTATTATCAAAACAAGGAATGGCGCAAGCAACAGCATACGATGAAATAGACAAAGCACCAGAAGAAAAAGCAAGAGGAATCACGATAAACACAATGCACGTAGAGTACGAGACAGAGAAAAGGCACTATGCGCACGTTGACTGTCCAGGACACGCAGACTACGTAAAGAACATGATAACAGGAGCAGCGCAGATGGACGGAGCGATACTGGTAGTATCAGCAGCAGACGGTCCAATGCCACAGACAAGAGAGCACATCCTGTTAGCAAGACAGGTAGGCGTACCATACATCGTAGTATTCTTAAACAAAGCAGACATGGTAGACGACCAAGAATTAATCGAATTAGTAGAGATGGAAGTAAGAGAGCTCTTAAATGAATATGAATTTCCAGGAGATGACACACCGATAGTAGTAGGTTCAGCATTAAAAGCAATGGAATGCGGATGCGGACAAAGAGACTGTCAGTGGTGCGGCAAGATATGGGAGTTAATGGATGCAGTTGACAGCTATATACCGACACCAGAAAGAGACGTAGACAAACCATTCTTGATGCCAGTAGAAGATGTATTCACGATAACAGGAAGAGGAACAGTTGCAACAGGAAGAGTAGAGAGAGGCAAGTTAAAAGTAGGAGACGAAGTAGAGATAATAGGATTATCAGACGAAAACAAGAAGACAGTAGTAACAGGAGTAGAGATGTTCAGGAAGACACTGGATGAAGCAGAAGCAGGAGACAATATAGGAGTGCTATTAAGAGGAGTAACAAGAGACGAAGTAGAAAGAGGACAAGTATTAGCGAAACCAGGGTCAGTAAAACCGCACACGAAATTTGAAGGACAAGTATACGTGTTAACAAAAGAAGAAGGCGGAAGACACACACCATTCTTCAATGGATACAGACCACAGTTCTACTTCAGGACAACAGACGTAACAGGAGTAATAGAATTACCAGAGGGCGTAGAGATGGTAATGCCCGGAGACCACGTAACGATGACAATAGAATTAATAACACCGATAGCGATGGAAGAAGGACTAAAATTTGCTATAAGAGAAGGCGGACACACAGTAGGAGCCGGTGTTGTTTCCAAGATTCTTGCTTAAGAAAAAATGTGCTAATAGCATAAGCTATTAGCACATAACTATTGTTTTGTCAAGACTTGAAATAATGCGGTCTTTAAGGTAAACTAATAAAGTTGGACGGATTTTTTACAGAGTTGAAAACGCGTGGATGAGTGTATATTGGAATTAATGATTGCTTATATAGAAGGAGGGAATAATTATGCCCAAACAGAAAATTCGCATAAGATTAAAAGCTTTTGATCATATGGTGTTAGATCAATCTGCTGAAAAGATTGTTGAAACGGCAAAGAGAACAGGCGCAGAAGTGTTAGGACCTATACCACTTCCGACGGAGAGAGATGTAATTACAATACTGAGAGCGCCACACAAATACAAAGATTCAAGAGAACAGTTTGAAACAAGGACACACAAGAGGCTTATTGATATATTAAGCCCAACACCTAAAACTGTAGATGCATTAATGAGATTGGATTTACCAGCGGGTGTCGATATAGAGATAAAATTATAAAATTAGGAAATTATGACGCGAAAGCGTCCGATGATTTCAGGAGGGTAGAAAATGAAAAAGGCAATACTAGGCAAAAAACATGGAATGACACAGATATTTGTGGGAAACGAAATGATACCAGTTACAGTTGTAGAAGCAGGTCCATGTGTAGTCGTTCAAAAGAAGACTAAAGAAAATGATGGATACGATGCTATACAAGTTGGTTTTGGCGATGTGAAAGAAAAAAGATTGATAAAGCCTTTAAAGGGTCATTTTGCAAAAGCAAATGTGCCATTTAAAAAGTATCTGAGAGAGTTTAGATTAGATGATATATCATCGTATGAAGTCGGCAGTGAAATAAAAGCTGACATCTTTTCTGTTGGCGACAGGGTCGATGTGATTGGAACGTCAAAGGGTAAAGGATTTGCAGGTGTTGTAAAAAGGTACAATGCCAATAGAGGACCTATGGCCCACGGTTCTAAATACCATAGAAGACCAGGTTCAATGGGAGCTAGTTCAGATCCTTCAAGAACATTTAAAGGCAAAAGACTTCCAGGTCATATGGGAAATGAAAGAGTAACTATTCAGAATTTAGAAGTAGTAAAAGTCGATCCTGAAAAGAATTTGCTGCTTATTAAAGGTTCAGTGCCAGGAGTTAAGGGTTCGCTCCTTATGATAAGAGACACTGTTAAGAGCAAATAACGAAAGGAGGAAAATAGATGCCGAAGGTAGCGGTTTATAATATAAATGCAGAACAAATTGGTGAAATTGAGTTGAGTGATAATGTATTTGGCGTTGAAGTAAATGTACCTGTCATGCATGAAGCGGTTTTAAATTATTTGGCAAACCAAAGACAGGGTACTCATTCAACAAAAAGACGTGGCGAAGTTAGAGGTGGCGGTATTAAGCCGTGGAGACAAAAAGGTACTGGTAGAGCTCGTCAGGGAAGTATAAGAGCACCACAATGGGTAAAAGGTGGCGTTGTTTTTGGACCGAAACCAAGAGATTATAGCTACAACATCCCAAAGAAAGTCAAGAGGCTTGCGTTGAAGTCAGCGTTATCGTCAAAAGTTAGGGACAACGAGATAATAGTCGTTGATGACATTAATATAGATGAGCCAAAGACTAAGAAAATTGCTGATATGTTGAAGAAATTTGATGTGAAGAATGCACTGATTGTTATTCCTGAAGGCAAGGAAAATGTCGTTTTATCGTCTAGAAACATACCAAATGTAAAGGCTGTTTTTGCAAATAGCTTAAACACATACGATGTATTAAAATACGACAGATTCATAATTACAAAAGATGCAGTTAATAAAGTTGAGGAGGTGTATGCTTGATGGATGCTAGAGATATAATCTTAAAACCGGTTATTACGGAGAAAAGCATGAATCTAATGAATGAAAGAAAATACACCTTCATTGTCAATAAAAACGCAAATAAGATGCAGATAAAGCAAGCTGTTGAAGAATTATTTGGTGTCGATGTTGAAAAAGTCTATACAATGAACTATATGGGCAAGTTAAAAAGAGTGGGAAGAAATGTTGGCAGGACTAACAGTTACAAGAAGGCTATTGTGAAGTTAAAGCCGAACAGCAAAGGAATTGAATTCTTTGAAGGATTGCAAGCGTAGTAGATCTATTTAAGGAGGGAAAACAATGGGTATAAAAAAATACAATCCTACATCACCTGGTAGGAGACAAATGACTGTATTGACATTTGAAGAAATTACAAAAGATAAACCAGAAAAGTCATTGACAGTCAGTCTCAACAAAACAGGTGGACGCAATGTATACGGCAGGATAACTGTTCGTCATCGTGGCGGCGGTCACAAAAGAAAATACAGGATCATTGATTTTAAAAGAGATAAAGATGGTGTACCAGGAAAAGTAGCTTCAATAGAGTACGATCCAAATAGATCAGCATTTATTGCTCTTATCCACTATCTTGATGGTGAAAAAAGATATATTATAGCACCGTATGGCTTAAAAGTCGGTGATATAGTAGAGTCTGGTGAAAATGTTGATATTAAAGTAGGCAATGCGCTTCCACTAAGCCATATTCCAGTTGGTACATTTATTCACAATATCGAGTTAGTAGCTGGAAAAGGTGGACAATTAGTTAGAGCGGCTGGCTCTATGGCTCAATTGATAGCAAAAGAAGGAGATTATGTACAGGTAAGAATGCCGTCATCAGAAGTAAGGCGCATTAGATCCAATTGTAGAGCTACAATCGGACAAGTATCTAATTTAGATCATGAGAATGTGACGATTGGTAAAGCTGGTAGGTCAAGATGGTTAGGTATAAGACCTACAGTCAGAGGTTCAGTAATGAATCCTGTTGATCACCCGCATGGTGGTGGTGAAGGTAAAGCACCTATAGGACATCCGGGACCAATGACTCCATGGGGTAAACCTGCTCTTGGATATAAGACGCGTAAGAAAAACAAATCTACTAATAAAATGATAGTAAAAAGTCGCAAAGCTTAGTTGGGAAGGGAGGCTGTAATTTTGAGTAGATCCTTAAAAAAAGGCCCTTATGTTGATGAAAAGCTGCTTAAAAAGATAGAAGAAATGAATAAGAAGAATGAAAAAAAGGTTCTGAAGACATGGTCAAGGAGTTCCACTATATTCCCACAGATGGTTGGTCATACTATAGCAGTACACGATGGTAGGAAGCATGTACCTATCTATATAACAGAGGATATGGTTGGTCATAAATTAGGGGAATTTGCTCCAACACGTACATTCTACGGCCATGCAGATACTGAAAAGTCTTCAAAAGTTCAATAGGCAAAGGAGGTAATAGTGTGGAAGGAAAGCAGTTGCAAAATATGTAAGAATTTCACCTCAAAAGCAGGTCTTGTTATGAATTTAATACGCGGCAAAGATGTCAATGAGGCATTAGCGATATTAAAGTTTACTCCAAATAAGGCGGCAGGCATAGTGGAAAAGTATTAAAATCAGCTATTGCAAACGCTGAAACAACTTAGGACTTGATAGAGACAACCTTTATGTTGCTAAAAGCTGTTGCTGATCAAGGTCCTATAATGAAGAGAATGATGCCGAGAGCGATGGGTAGATCAAATCTGATGAGAAGAAGAACGATCCATATAACAGTAGTAGTTGATGAAAAATAAAGGAGGGATAAAATGGGTCAAAAGATTAATCCTCGTGGCTTAAGAGTTGGTGTTTCACAAGATTGGTATGCAAAATGGTTTGCAAAGGATAAAGATTTTAGCGATCTTTTGATTGAAGATATAAAGATAAGAGATTATATAAAGAATAAAATTTACGCATCGGGTGTGCCGAAAATTGAAATAGAAAGAGCAGCTAACAGGATAAAGATTGATGTTTATACTGCAAAGCCTGGTATGGTAATAGGAAAAGGCGGTGCAGGTATTGAAGAATTGAGACAAGAAATCGAGAAGATGACAAATAAAAAAGTCGTCATCAACATCGTTGAAGTAAAGAATCCAGAGTTGGATGCACAGTTAGTGGCTGAAAACATCGCTTCACAGTTAGAAAGAAGAATTTCATTCAGGCGTGCAATGAAGCAATCTATAGCGAGGGCAATGAAACAAGGTGCTAAGGGTATAAAGATTGCATGTTCAGGAAGATTAGCAGGAGCTGAAATTGCTCGTACTGAAAGATACCACGAAGGTGTTGTGCCACTACAAACATTAAGAGCTAACATTGATTATGGATTTGCGGAGGCAAATACAACGTATGGCAAGATCGGCGTTAAAGTTTGGATTAACAAAGGAGAGATATTGCCACAGCCGAAGAAACAGGTAACAGCGGAAGGAGGCAAATAATCATGTTGATGCCCAAGAGAGTAAAATACAGGAAACAGCAAAGAGGCAGGATAAAAGGCAACGCCACAAGAGGAAATACAGTAAGCTATGGAGATTACGGTTTACAAGCACTTGAAGGCGGCTGGATAACAGCAGTTCAAATAGAGGCTGCCAGGGTTGCAATGACAAGGTATATAAAGAGAGGCGGAAAAGTTTGGATAAAGATTTTCCCAGATAAGCCTGTGACAGAAAAACCTGCAGAGACACGTATGGGTTCTGGTAAAGGATCGCCTGAATATTGGGTGGCTGTAGTAAAACCAGGCAGGGTGCTTTTCGAGATAGCTGGCGTAAATGAGGATGTTGCAAGGGAAGCTTTAAGATTAGCTAAACATAAACTGCCTATAAAAACGAAGTTTGTAAAACGTGAAGAATTGGGTGGTGAAGAGAATGAAGGCTAAAGAGATTAGAGAATTGACTGACGAAGAATTATTGCAGAAGCTTTCCGATTTAAAGGGAGAACTTTTTAACCTTAGGTTTCAACTTGCCACTGGACAATTAGACAATCCGATGAGAGTTAGAGATGTGAGAAAGTCTATAGCGAGAATAAAGACGATCTTAAGAGAAAGAGAACTTGGCAAGTTGAATGCGTAGAAAGGAGGATTTAAATTGGAAAGAGGCATGAGAAAAGTTAGAATAGGAAAAGTTGTCAGCAACAAGATGCAGAAGACAATAGTTGTTGCTGTAGAAGATAGAATAAGACACCCGCTGTACAACAAGATAGTAAGACGTACAAAGAAGTTTAAAGCACACGATGAAAACAACCAATGTAATATTGGTGATGTAGTAAAGATAATGGAAACTAGGCCTTTAAGCAAAGAAAAAAGATGGAGGCTTGTTGAGATAATTAAAAAGGCAGAATGACTGAAAGGAGGTATTTGAGATGATACAGCCTCAAACAATATTAAAAGTTGCAGACAATACTGGTGCTAAAGAGATTATGTGTATACATTTGATGGGTGGTTCAACTAGAAAGTTCTCTAATATAGGTGATATAATAGTTGCTTCTGTCAAAAGTGCAACACCCGGAGGTGTTGTAAAAAAAGGCGATGTAGTAAAAGCTGTTATAGTTAGAACAAAAAAAGGCATTGCCAGAAAAGATGGCACGTATATAAGATTTGATGACAATGCTGCTGTTATAATAAAAGATGATTTGCAGCCTAGAGGAACTCGTATATTTGGACCAGTTGCCAGAGAATTAAGGGAAAAAGACTTTATGAAGATAATTTCACTTGCACCGGAAGTTCTATAAGGAGGTGTAACAATTGGAGAGAAAAAAACTTCACGTTAAAACAGGTGATATAGTTACAGTAATATCTGGGAAAGATAAAGGGAAAAAAGGCAAAGTTTTGAAGGCATTGCCAAAGGAAGGCAAAGTCTTAGTTGAGGGCGTGAATGTAGTAACGAAACATAAAAGAGCAAGAAGCCCACAGGACCAAGGTGGAATAATACATCAAGAAGCACCTATCTTTGCATCTAAAGTAATGTTATACTGCAATAATTGCGGTAAAGGAGTCAGATACGGTGTTAAGATTCTTGCTGATGGTGAGAAGATAAGATACTGCAAAAAGTGCGGAGAGACATTGTAAGTGAAAGGAGGTTTATCATGGCAAGGCTTAGAGATAAATATAGAAATGAAGTAGTACCTGCCCTAATGGAGAAATATTCTTACAAAAATATAATGCAAGTACCGAAATTAGAAAAAATAGTTTTAAATATAGGACTTGGTGAAGCAAGAGAAAATCCTAAAGCGATTGAAGCAGCTTCAAATGATTTAGCTGTAATAACGGGTCAGAAGCCTGTTGTTACGAGAGCGAAAAAGTCAATAGCTAATTTTAAAATTCGTGCAGGCATGCCAATAGGTGTTAAAGTCACTTTAAGAGGCGAAAGAATGTATGAATTTGCAGATAAGCTGTTTAATGTAGCACTACCAAGAGTTAGAGATTTTAGAGGACTTCCTACAAAATCTTTTGATGGCAGAGGAAATTACTCATTTGGCATAAAAGAGCAGCTTATATTCCCTGAAATAGATTATGACAAAATTGATAAAGTTAGAGGAATGGATATAATTTTTGTGACAACAGCAAAGAATGATGAAGAAGCGAGAACACTCTTGGAGCTTATGGGAATGCCGTTTGCTAAGTAAAGGAGGTATATAAATGGCCAGAAAGGCATTGATATTGAAGCAAAAAAAGACCCCTAAATTTAGTACAAGAGCTTATAACAGGTGTAAAATTTGTGGACGTCCACATGCATATATAAGAAAATATGGAATATGCCGTGTTTGCTTTAGAGAATATGCTCATCAAGGTATTATTCCAGGCGTAAAAAAAGCAAGCTGGTAAGAGGGGAGGTATTGAAATGACAGATCCAATAGCAGATATGCTTACACGTATAAGAAATGCAAACATAGTTAGACATGAAACAGTTGAAATACCAGCATCAAACACAAAAAGGGCAATAGCGATGATAATGCTTCGCGAAGGGTTCATTAAGGCAGTTGAAGAAATAGATGATGGTAAGCAAGGCATATTAAAGATTACACTTAAATATGGACCAAATAAAGAAAGAGTAATATCAGGGCTTAAAAGAATAAGCAAACCGGGTTTAAGAGTTTACGCAAAAAGCAATGAAATTCCAAGAGTCTTAGGTGGTCTTGGTATGGCTATAATATCAACATCAAAAGGTATAATGACAGATAAAGAAGCTAAAAAAGAGGGTGTCGGAGGAGAAGTTCTCTGCTATATCTGGTAATTCTAAATAGGAGGTGTAAAGCGTGTCTAGAATAGGAAAACAACCAGTTGATATACCGAAAGATGTAACAGTTACAGTAAACAACAATCATGTTGTGGTAAAAGGACCGAAAGGTACCCTTGAGAGGGATTTTCCAAATTTGGTTAATATAGCTGTCGAAGATAATAAGGTAATAGTGACGAGAAATAGCGATGATAAAGAAACAAGAGCTATGCATGGTACGACAAGAGCATTGATTCAAAACATGGTAAAAGGTGTTAGCACAGGTTATGAAAAAAGCCTTGAGATCGTTGGAGTAGGTTATCGTGTTGCAAAACAAGGGAAGAAGATAGTTTTAACTGTGGGTTATTCACATCCTGTAGAAATTGAAGAAGAGCCAGGCATAGAGTTCGTTGTTGATGGAACAAATAAGATCACAGTAAAGGGCATTGATAAGCAAAGAGTTGGTGAAGTGGCTGCGAACATAAGAAAAGTAAGACAACCAGATGCATACAAAGGAAAAGGCATAAGGTATGTTGGTGAATATGTAAGGCTTAAAGAAGGCAAAACAGGTAAGAAGTAAGGGGTGATAAAATGATATCAAAAATTGATAGGCAAATGACACGTAAAAGACGTCATCTTAGAGTCAGAAAAAAAATATCAGGGACAAGTGAAAGACCTAGACTTAGCGTGTACAAAAGTTTAAGCCATATATATGCACAGTTAATTGATGATGTAAATGGAGTTACATTGGCCCATGCATCAACATTAGACCCCGAGCTTAAGAGTATTGCGAAGGGAGCTAACAAAGAGTCAGCAAAATTAGTAGGAAAGCTGATTGCCAAAAAGGCGCTTGAAAAAGGAATAAAAGATGTTGTTTTTGATCGCGGCGGATATGTTTATCATGGTGTTGTTAAAGAATTAGCAGACGCTGCAAGAGAAGGCGGTTTGAATTTTTAATAAGGAGGGAAATCATGGCTCGTATTGATATATCGAATCTTGACTTAAAAGAGAGAGTTGTAAGCTTGAATCGTGTTGCTAAAGTCGTCAAAGGTGGAAGAAATTTTAGATTTAGCGCAACAGTAGTTGTTGGAGATCCTGACAAAGGGTATGTTGGAGTAGGAACTGGAAAATCTGCAGAAATTCCTGAAGCAATCAGAAAAGCTGTAGAGGACGCAAAGAAACATTTGATCAAAGTTTCTATAGTAGGTACAACAATTCCACATGACGCAGTTGGAGTTTTTGGAGCAGGAAAAGTTTTATTAAAGCCAGCAAAGGAAGGTACAGGAGTTATCGCCGGTGGACCTGTACGTGCAGTTCTTGAGTCAGCAGGTATTAAAGATATTTTGACAAAATCTTTAGGCTCAGCCAATTCTACAAACATGGTATATGCCACAATTGAAGGCTTGAAATCATTAAAAACTGCTGAAGAAGTTGCTAAATTGCGCGGAATCCCTGTTGAGCAATTGCTTGGATAGGAGGATTGAAATGGCAAAATTAAAAGTGACATTAGTTAGAAGTACAATAGGTCGCCAAAAATCACAAATAGATACAGTTAGAGCTTTAAAATTAGGTAAAATAGGCAGTAGCTCGGTTTTAGATGATATACCGCAAGTAAGAGGAATGATAAACAAGGTTGGACATCTGGTTAAAGTTGAAGAAGTAAATGAATAGGAGGTGTAGACATTGAGACTTCACGATTTAAAACCTGCAGAAGGTTCAAGAAAGGAAAGAAAAAGAGTTGGCAGAGGTATAGGCTCGGGTTTAGGAAAAACATCGGGACGCGGACATAAAGGTCAAAAAGCAAGAAGTGGTGGAAATATTAGACCGGGCTTTGAGGGTGGACAGATGCCTTTAACAAGGCGTTTACCTAAGAGAGGTTTCACCAACATATTTAAGAAAGAGTACGCTATTGTCAACTTAAGCCTGCTTGATAATTTTGAAGATGGAACTGTTGTAACCCCAGAACTCTTAATCGAGAGAGGAATTATCAAAAAAATTAAAGATGGCGTCAAGATTTTGGGCTCGGGTGATCTTAGCAAAAAATTAACTGTAAAAGCACACAAGTTCAGCAAATCTGCTATAGATAAGATAGAATCAATAGGGGGAAAGGCAGAGGTGATATAAATGCTAAACAGCCTTGTCAATGCATGGAAAGTTGCAGACATCAGAAAAAAGATAATATACACAGTTTTAATGCTTTTGGTTTTTAGACTTGGATCACATATACCAGTTCCTGGTATTGATCCAAATCAAATCAAAAACATACTTGGACAAGGAACGCTTTTCGGGTTTTTTGATATAATTTCAGGCGGTGCATTCCGTGATTTCACAATATTTGCCATGAGCATTGTTCCTTACATCAATGCGTCAATTATTATGCAGCTATTGACTATAGCGATACCTTCATTAGAGCAAATGGCGAAGGAAGGCGAAGAAGGCAGAAAGAAGATTGCTCAATACACACGCTATATGACAGTTGTGTTGGCGTTAATTCAGGCTATAGGTATGACTATAGGACTTAGAAGTGCTGTAATTCAACCTAATTTCTTAAACTTGACGATTATCGTATTGACATTGACAGCAGGAACATCATTCTTGATGTGGCTTGGTGAGAGAATAACAGAAAATGGTGTTGGCAATGGCAGCTCACTCATAATCTTCGCTGGTATTCTGGCCAGAATACCAAATATGGTATACACTACTGTGCAATACGTTGGTGCGGGAACTGCAAATATATTTGGTGCAATAGCTTTTTTGATCGTGATACTTGTGATGGTTGTCTCAATCATTTTGATGTCTGAAGGGCAAAGGAGAATACCTGTCCAATATGCGAAAAGAGTAGTAGGTCGTAAAGTTTATGGAGGACAATCAACACACATACCGATAAGAATAAACATGGCTGGTGTAATTCCTCTAATATTTGCACTATCACTTCTGCAATTTCCCCAGCAGATAGCTACGTTTTTTCCAAAATCAGCATTTTACGCTTTTACAGAAAAATGGCTTGGAACGAATGGTTGGATATATAATATTTTGAATGTTCTCCTTATAATTTTCTTTACCTACTTCTACACTGCGATAATATTTAATCCTATTGAGATTTCTGACAACATGAAAAAATATGGCGGTTTTATTCCGGGTATTAGACCTGGAAAACCGACAACGGATTTTATTACAAGAGTAATGAACAGAGTAACGTTTGTGGGATCAATATTCTTAGCATTAGTTGCAGTGCTTCCTGTTATAATGATGAACGCTACTGGTTTACAATTGTACTTTGGCGGTACGGCATTGCTGATTGCTGTTGGTGTGGCGCTAGAAACAATGAAGCAGATAGAAGGACAGCTCATAATGCGTAACTACCAGGGATTCTTAAGATAGTCAGGGGGAGAATATATGAGAATCATATTGTTAGGACCACCTGGAGCTGGAAAAGGGACACAGGCGGAAAGCATAACTAGGGATTATAAAATACCTCATATTTCAACTGGCGATATCTTTAGGTACAACATTAAGAACAACACAGAACTTGGCAAATTAGCAAAGCAGTACATTGATAAGGGATTGTTGGTGCCAGATGATGTGACAAACAGGATAGTCGAAGATAGATTATCAAAAGAAGATTGCAAAGGCGGTTTTCTACTTGATGGATATCCAAGAAATGTGCCACAAGCAGAAGCTCTTAATAGATACTTGGGCGAAAGGAACCTAAAAATTGATCATGTACTGAATATTGTTGTTGATAGAGATGAATTGGTGAAAAGGCTAAGTGGCAGGAGAGTTTGTCCATCTTGTGGTGCCACATATCACATTTTCACAAAACCGCCTAAAGTTGAGGGAATTTGTGATAACTGCGGTGAAAAACTGATACAAAGAACGGACGATAACATCGATTCTGTTTTAAAGCGATTAGAAGTGTATGAAGATGAAACAAAACCACTTGTTGAATATTACGGCAATTTAAACTTGATACGGAATATCAATGGAAATAAACCTGTTAATGAAGTTTATGAGGAGATACAGGCATTAATAGGAGACGAATTTTAATGATATACATTAAATCAGACAGTGAAATTGCTTTGATGCGATATGCTGGTAAGGTCACAGGAGAAGTTCTGAATTTATTGGAAAACTATATTAAGCCGGGGATAACGACAAAAGAACTGGATGAAATTGCTGAAGAATACATCCGAAGCAAGGATTGCCAGCCGGCTTTTAAAGGTCTTTATGGATTTCCTGCGACAATATGTGCCTCAATTAATGACGAAGTTGTTCACGGAATACCAGGTTTAAGAAAGCTTAAGGAAGGCGATATTATAAGTATAGATACTGGTGCAATTTACCGTGGATTTAATGGTGATGCAGCTAGGACTTTTGCTGTCGGAAAAATTAGTGATAATCTTCAAAAGTTGATAGATGTCACAAAGCAAAGTTTTTTCGAAGGCATAAAAATGGCAACTGAACAGCACAGATTATCTGATATATCAAATGCTATACAATCATACGTTGAAAAAAATGGGTTCTCGGTTGTTAGGGAATATGTAGGACATGGAATAGGCAAGAAAATGCATGAAGATCCTCAGATACCCAACTATGGTCCGCCTGGAAGGGGTCCAAAGCTGAGATATGGGATGACCCTGGCAATCGAGCCTATGGTCAACGAAGGAAAGTATAATGTAAAGATAAAAGAAAATAATTGGACAGTTGTAACAGTTGATGGAAGTGCGTCTGCACACTATGAAAACACGATAGTCATAACAAAAGGCGAGCCCGAAATCTTGACATTAGTGTAAGAGGTGAATTTAATGGATGATACCTCAATAGGCCGAATAGTCAAATCAAAAGCTGGGAGAGATAAGGATAGAGTTTTTATAATTGTTGGAGTTGCCGACGAAAAACATGTGCTAATTTCTGATGGCGAGTTGAGAAAAATTGAAAAGCCTAAGAAAAAGAAATTGATTCATCTTCAGAAGTACAATGAAGTGGACGAAAAAATTAGAGAGAAAATATTGGGTGGACAGACTGTTACAAATGCTGAAATAATTGAAGCTTTAAAACAGTTTAAGTGTGAAGAATAAGGAGGGTATGATATCCTTGGCAAAGGATGATGTTATCGAAGTAGAAGGTAAAGTAATAGAAGCTTTACCAAATGCAATGTTTCAGGTGGAACTTGATAATGGGCATAGAATTTTAGCACATATCTCTGGTAAACTTAGAATGAATTTTATCAGGATTCTACCTGGTGATAGAGTTACGCTTGAATTATCCCCATATGATTTGACAAGAGGAAGAATTGTATGGCGCGGTAAGTGATAAGGAGGTATAATAATGAAGGTAAGACCGTCGGTAAAACCGATTTGTGAAAAATGTAAAGTTATAAAGAGAAAAGGCAAGGTAATGATAATTTGTGAAAATCCTAAACACAAGCAAAAACAAGGTTAGGAGGTGTAAAGATGGCAAGAATTGCTGGCATTGATTTACCTAGAGAAAAACGCGTTGAGATAGGATTGACTTATATTTACGGCATAGGACGTTCTCGTTCAAATGAGATATTGGCTAAAGCTGGCGTTAATCCAGATACAAGAGTAAAAGATCTCACAGAGGATGAAGTGTCAAGATTAAGAGATATAATTGACAAAGAGTATAAAGTCGAAGGTGATTTAAGAAGAGAAATTTCTTTAAATATAAAGAGACTTATTGATATAGGATGTTATAGAGGAATAAGGCATAGAAAGGGTTTGCCAGTGCGCGGTCAAAGGACAAGGACAAATGCTCGTACGAGAAAAGGCCCTAAAAAGACTGTCGCTAAGAAGAAGAAATAATAAGGAGGGAAATTATGGCAAAAAAAGTTAAAAGAACAGCAAAACGTCGTGAACGCAAAAATGTTGAACGTGGAGCAGCACACATTCATTCAACATTTAATAATACAATAGTTACATTGACAGATATGGCTGGCAATGCTTTGGCTTGGTCAAGTGCAGGAACATTAGGTTTTAAAGGTTCAAGAAAATCTACGCCGTATGCTGCACAAATGGCAGCAGAAACAGCAGCAAAAGCTGCAATGGAACATGGACTTAAGACTGTAGATGTATTTGTCAAAGGACCAGGTGCAGGTAGAGAGGCAGCGATAAGAGCTTTACAGGCTGCTGGTTTAGAAGTAAGTCTTATAAAGGATGTCACACCGATTCCACATAATGGGTGCAGACCACCTAAGAGAAGAAGAGTATAAGGAGGTGCAATGATGGCAAGGTATACAGAATCTACATGTAAATTGTGCCGTAGGGAAGGCATGAAATTATTTTTGAAAGGCGATAAATGCTATACTGAAAAATGTCCTTTTGCGAGAAGACCCTATGCTCCTGGACAACATGGACAAAACAAGAAAAAGCTTACAAACTATGGTACACAGTTGAGAGAAAAACAAAAATTAAGAAGGTATTATGGAGTTCTGGAAAGACAATTTGAGAGGTATTTTGAAGAAGCAGAGAGAATGAAGGGCATTACAGGTGATAATCTCTTGCAGCTTCTTGAGAGAAGACTTGATAATGTGGTTTACAGATTATCAATAGCGTCTTCTAGAGCACAAGCAAGGCAATTTGTATCACACGGTCACATTCTTGTTAATGGCAAGAAGGTTGATATACCTTCATATTTAGTAAAAGCTGGCGATGTAGTATCTGTAAAAGACAGCAGCAAATCATTAGATGTCATTAAGAATAATGTAGAAGCTTCTACTAATATACCTGATTGGTTAGATTTCAATAGGGATTCATTAGAGGGTAAAGTTTTATCTCTGCCAACAAGAGAGCATATAGATTTGCCAATTGAAGAGCACTTGATTGTTGAATTGTATTCAAGGTAATAATCGGTTACCCTCGTAAGATTAAAAAAAGGAGGGTTTAAATGGTGATTGAAATAGAAAAACCAAAAATTGAGATAGTGGAGCAATCCAATGATGACACGTATGCTAAGTTTGTCATTGAACCACTTGAGCGTGGTTATGGAATAACACTTGGCAACTCTTTGCGCCGTATGCTTTTATCGTCACTTCCAGGTGCCGCAGCAAAGACGATAAAAATAGATGGTGTACTGCATGAATTTTCTACAGTACCAGGCGTAAAGGAGGACGTTACTGAGATTATACTTAATTTAAAAGAGTTGGCAGTGAAATTATATACAGACGAACCAAAGATAGTTAGAATTGAAGCAGAAGGTAAAGGAGAAGTTACAGCGGGAGATATAATATCTGATGGCGATGTTGAAATAATGAATCCAGATCTTCATATTGCTACACTTAGTGAGAATGGCAAGTTGAACATGGAGATTGAATTAGTCAAAGGCAAAGGGTATGTTCCATCAGACAAGAATAAAGAACCGAATCAGCCGATAGGTATCATTCCGGTTGACTCCATATTTACTCCAGTCAAAAAAGTAAGCTATAACGTAGAAAATACACGTGTTGGGCAGGTTACAGATTACGACAAGCTTACAATGGAAGTATGGACAAATGGAACAATAAGTCCTAAAGAAGCCATAAGTTTAGCTGCGAAAATATTGATCGATCATTTTAACTTGTTTACCTCATTTGCGGACAATTATAACGATATGGAAGTTTTGGTTGAAAAGTCAGAGAAAAAGACGGATAAACCGCTTGATATGACGATCGAAGAACTTGATCTTTCTGTACGGTCATATAACTGCCTTAAAAGAGCAGGAATTAATACTGTCCAAGATTTAGTTCAAAAGACTGAAGAAGAAATGATGAAAGTTAGAAATCTCGGCAAGAAATCATTAGTTGAAGTCGAACAGAAGCTGAAAGCTTTAGGACTATCATTGCAAAAGAGTGAAGAGTAAGGAGGGCAGATAATGGGTTACAGAAAATTAGGTCGACCACATGACCAAAGAAGAGCTATGTTGAGAAACCTTACAACCAGCTTTTTGAACTATGGAAGAATCCAAACTACAGAAGCTAGAGCCAAAGAAGTAAGAAGCATTGCTGAAAAGATGATTACTCTTGGAAAAAGGGGCGATTTGCACTCAAGAAGGCAAGCTTTGGCATATTTAACTGATGAAACAGTAGTTAAAAAATTATTTGATGAGATTGCTCCAAAATATTCAGAAAGAAATGGCGGGTATACAAGAATATTGAAACTTGGTCCTCGTAGAGGCGATGCGGCTCCGCTGGTTATCTTAGAACTCATTTAGGCTCAAAAGGGGTTAAGTTAGACAAAACTTAACTCCTATTTTAATAGTTTTTGCCAATTAGTATTGGTCTTTAAAGAAGGTGGTCATTTGAAAAAAATAATTATGGCGAAAGACCTTACATTCGTTTATGAAGCTGGAAGTGACGAAAACAGCAAAAAGATAGTATTGGATGGCTTGAATATAGATATTGATGAAGGAAAGTTTGTTGCAATCATTGGTCACAATGGATCAGGGAAATCAACGCTTGCAAAACATTTTAATGCGCTTTTGATTCCAACAGAAGGCGATGTATACGTCAATGGAATGAACACAAAAGACACATCACATTTATGGGACATAAGACAGACAGCAGGTATGGTATTTCAAAATCCAGATAATCAGCTAGTAGCAACGATTGTTGAAGAGGATGTGGCTTTTGGACCTGAAAATCTTGGGATAGATCCAGAAGAAATTCGCGAAAGAGTGGATTTTGCATTAAACGCAGTTGATATGTATAAATATAGAGAGTTTGCACCGCACATGCTTTCAGGAGGTCAAAAACAGAGAATAGCCATTGCAGGAGTCATAGCAATGAGGCCACAATGTATAATATTAGATGAACCTACGGCTATGTTAGATCCCAAAGGCAGAAAAGAAGTCATAAAGACTATACAAAAGCTTAACAAAGAAAATGGAATCACCATCATATTGATTACGCATTTTATGGAAGAAGCGGTTCTTGCCGACAGGGTAATTGTGATGGACAATGGTAATATTGCATTAGATGGAACACCTAAAGATGTATTTAAAGAAGTAAAAATGCTTAAAGATTTAGGTCTCGATGTTCCTCAAGTTACAGAGCTAGCCTACAAGTTAAAACAAGAGGGTATAGATATTCCTACAGAAATATTAACCGTAGATGAGATGGTGAGGTTTATATGTCAATACAAGTAGAAAATATTTCTTTCGTGTACAATGAAGGTACACCGTTTGAATCTGTTGCGCTAAAAGATGTGAGTTTTACAATCGAAGACAATGAATTTGTTGGAATAATAGGACATACCGGTTCTGGTAAATCTACCCTCATTCAGCACTTGAATGGTCTTTTAAAACCAACGTCAGGCAGGATTATTGTAAATGGTATTGACATAACAGCAAAAAAAGATTTGAAAGAAATCAGAAAAGAAGTAGGTATAGTATTTCAATACCCTGAACACCAGCTTTTTGAGGAGACAATATACAGAGATATTGCTTTTGGACCGTCGAATTTGGGCCTTTCAGATGATGAAATAGAAAAAAGGGTATATGATGCTATGAAGATAGTAGGACTCGATATAAAAATAAAAGATATGTCTCCGTTTGAATTGTCAGGAGGGGAAAGAAGAAGGGTAGCCATTGCTGGAGTATTGTCCATGATGCCAAAGATTTTAATATTAGATGAGCCAACTGCAGGGCTTGACCCAAAAGGTCGCGATGAAATTCTGTATCAAATAAAGCAGATTCATCAAAGGTACAAAATGACTACGATACTTGTTTCACATAGTATGGAAGATATAGCGAAATTGGTGAATAAAATCATCGTGATGCATGATGGCAAAGTTTCATTGATAGGTACTCCTAGAGAAGTTTTTAAAAATGTTGAAAAACTTGAGCAAATAGGCCTTGGTGTGCCGCAAATTACTTATCTTGTAAGGGAATTAAGAAAAAACGGAATAGAGCTTCCTGATGATATTTTGACAGTAGATGAAGCCAAGAAATATATATTGGAGTACCTTAGGGGTGTTGATAATGCTTAAGAATATAACTATCGGTCAATATATACCTGGTAATACATTTATACACCGTTTAGATCCCAGAGTAAAGATAATATTATCTGTAGTATTTATTATTTCGCTATTTATAATCACAAAGTTTTCTGGCTATGTTTTTATTCTATTGTTTTTGCTGGGAAGTGTGTATGTTTCGAAAATACCGTTAAGTTATGTCTTTAAAGGGCTAAAACCAATTCTAGTGATTTTAATATTGACTGTTGGATTGAATGTATTTTTTACTCCTGGTGGAACATACCTTGCGTCAATAGGCCCGCTTAAAATAACTTCAAATGGAGTAAGATTAGCTTTATTCATGGGTCTAAGACTTGTATTTTTGATAGTTGGCACATCA
>JASBVU010000397.1 GCA_029960905.1 Thermoanaerobacterium sp. | reverse complement strand
AGCCTGGAGGTACAGTGATAGGCGAGAAAATCAGAGATATACTTCTTGATAAAAAAAATAATATAGTTCCTGCTGCAGAAGCACTTCTGTATGCAGCATCTCGGGCAGAGCTTGTAAAAGAAGTCATAATACCTTCATTAAATGATGGTAAAATAGTGATATTGGACAGATTTGTTGACAGCTCTATCGTATATCAAGGATATGCAAGAGGTCTTGGAGTAGAAGTTGTAGAGGAGATTAACAATATTGCCATAGATGGGCTTATTCCTGATTTAACTGTGTACTTAGACATAAAGCCTAAAGATACATTAAGAAGAATCGACAGTAGGAAAGACAAAGATCGCTTGGAAACTGAAGATGTTCAATTTCATGAGAAGGTATATGAAGGATATATGAATCTTATTAAGTCAAGACCAGGCAGGTATTTTATCGTAGATGCTACGCATGATATTGATTATATACAGAAGGCTATAATCAATGAGATTAGAAAAATTATATAAGGAGGGAAAAAAGTGAAACTGATTTTTGCCATAGTACAAGATGAAGATGTAAGGAGACTTATGGATGGACTTACAGAGAAGGGTTTTAGCTTTACGAGAGTTGCTTCTACAGGTGGATTTTTAAGATCTGGCAATACGACACTTATGATAGGTGTAGATGATGATAAGCTGGATGATGCTATTGAAGTGATTGAAAAGAAGTGCAAAACGAGAGACAGAATAATTACTTCTCCGACTCCTATGGGAGGAGCCACTGATATATTTATACCGCAACCTGTTGAAGTTTCTATCGGCGGCGCTACAGTTTTTGTCATCGATGTAGAAAAATTTTTCAGGATATAGGTGTTTTGTATGAAGATACAAGAGATAAATTCCAATAAAATAATGACAGGCTATGAAAAAGATGATAGAAGTGAAAGAGCCTTCACATTAAAGTTTGAAGACATCTTTGACAGCGAAATAAGCAAAGTAGAAGAAAGTATGTTAAACAAGATGCTTAATGATATTGACGATGCCGCTGAAAAATTGAAAGGTGAATTAAACCTGGATAACCTCATGATTTACAAAAAGAAGGTTAAAGAGTTTTTGCAGAAGTCTTTAAATGGCATGTTTCAAAAAAGCAAAAGAGAATCTATAAATTTAATCGGACGAAAAAAAATTTACACTATCGTTGAAAAAGTAAATGAAAAGCTTGAAATTATGACGCAGGAGTTTTTAGAAGGAAACAGGAAAAATCTTGATATTTTAAGCGCCATTGAGGAGATCAGGGGATTGTTGATAGATATATATTCGTAGGTGAAGCTTCATGTATAAAATTTACGGGCACAAAAACATTTTAGAATTATTTAATAAAATTATAACTTCTGGAAGAATATCAAATGCATATCTTTTTGTTGGAGAAAGTGGATTAGGCAAAGAATACATGGCAAAATATTTTGCCATGATGGTAAACTGCATTAAAAGCCCTAAGCCATGCTTAAGTTGCAATTCATGTGTTCAATTTATATCAGGTAATCACCCTGATATTTTCTTTATAGAGCCTGAAGGAAATTCAATAAAAGTAGATACATTGCGAAACACTGTCATAAGCAATGCCTACGTTAAACCATATAATTCATACAAAAAGATTTTCATATTAAAAGAAGCAGAGAAAATGACAGAGCAGGCCCAAAATAGCATTCTCAAAACATTAGAGGAACCTCCTTTACATGTTCTATTTATATTGACGGCGTCTAAAATGGACGGCCTTTTACCTACAATTGTATCAAGATGCGAGACAATAAGGTTTACCAGTGAGTCAGATGATGTTATAGAGGATTATCTTATAAATGAGAAAAACGTCGATGCAAGTGAAGCCAAAAAAATATCATCTGTTGCTTGCGGTAATTATGGCAAAGCAGACTTACTGACAGATGAAAAGTATTCAAGTGTAAGGCATAAGGTTGGAGATGTTTTATGCAGTTTAGCAAGCCATGATAAATCTTTAAGGCTTGATAGTTTTGGATTCTTCGATGAAAACAGGGAAATGATGGATGATATAATTGACATAATGCTTTCATATATAAGGGACGTGATGATTTTAAAATTTCATGATGAAGAAAGAATCATAAACAAAGATATGTTAGATAAACTTAAAGTTATTTCAAATGATTTGACAGGGGTTAAGCTTAATAATATAATAAATGAGATAGAGGATCTCATATTTAATCTTAAATCAAATGTCAATTATCAAATGGCCATTGAAAAATTTCTCTTAAGCATTTAGGAGGTTTTATTTTGTATACAGTTGTAGGAATTCGATTTAAAAAAGCCGGAAAGATATATTACTTCGATCCAGGTGATTTGCCTATAAATGTAGGTGACAATGTCATAGTAGAGACAGCCAGGGGAGTAGAGTTTGGAGAGGTGGTGGTAGGGAAACGGGAGGTTGACGACGATGAAATCATAGCACCTCTCAAGATGGTTCTTAGGATTGCCACTGAAGAAGATTATGAGCATTACAAGGAGAATAGAGCCTGTGAAGCAGAAGCATTTGGTGTA
>JASBVU010000396.1 GCA_029960905.1 Thermoanaerobacterium sp. | reverse complement strand
TAGATGACTTTGGCATACCACTTCTTTTAAGCCACACTGTGATAGAAATACGCGGTAAAGAAAGAGTTGAAGGCGTGACGATAGCGCAGGTAGACGAAAACAAGAAGCCAATATTAAACACAGCTAAATACATAAGCTGCGATACTTTAATATTATCTGTAGGTTTGATTCCTGAGAATGAACTGTCAAAAAGCGCAGGCATAATCTTAGATCCTGTGACTGGGGGACCATTTGTGAATGAAAGCATGGAAACGAATGTGGAAGGAATATTTGCGTGTGGCAATGTCTTGCAAGTGCATGACCTTGTGGACAATGTGACAAAAGAAGCAAGGCTTGCGGCTGATTCGGCTGTAAAGTATATTAACAGGATGCTAACAAAAGAAGGGCGATACATTGACGTGAAAGCTGGTTCAGGCATTAGATATGTCGTACCGCAGATAGTAAATTTTGAAAATGCAGGGGACAAAGTTAAATTTCACATGAGGCCTACTGATGTGTATAAAAATGCTTATATTACTGTAAAATCAGGCGACAAACAGATAATCAGGAAAAAAATGCAGAGGCTGACACCGGGAGAGATGATTTTAATAGATGTACCAAAGGACAAATTTTTAAGCGATGACCTATCACCTGTAGGTGAAATTACATTTGAAGTAGAGGTGGTATAAGATGGTGAAAAGAGAATTAACTTGTATTGTCTGTCCAAATGGTTGTCGCTTGGTTGTAGAAATGGAAGGAAAGGAAATTGTAAATATCACAGGATATGAATGCAAAAGAGGATTAAAGTATGCTGAAGATGAGATAATTGCTCCCAAAAGGACTCTGACTACAATAGTAAAAGCTGAAATGGGACATCTTCCAGTCGTTTCTGTAAGAACTAAAGAGCCAATTCCCAAAGAGCTTATTGGTAAAGCTGTGCTGGAACTATCTAAAATTACTTTAAAGCCGCCAATTAATGTGGGAGATGTCGTTGTCAAAAACATATTAGATACAGGTGTAGATGTAATCGCAACGAGAAATTTGTACAGCAAATAAGTGTTCAGCGATTTCTTAATTATGACACATTTTAAAAGGAAGGAATGCAAAGTATGGAGAAGATTTGTGAGAGAATAAAGTCTCCAATTAATATACATTCGCAAATATCTGCAATGATAGTCAGGAGAGTAAATGATGTATGCAAAAAGGACAATGTCAAAGTGATGCTTAGAAAGGCTGAAAGTGCAAGGCTTGTGCCTGCCAATAGCATGCTTTCGATGATAACTTTTTTTGCATCTGAAGGCGATGATATTGATATAATCGTAGAAGGAGATAACTGCATTTCTTCAATAGAAGAGATTAAAAAGATTTTTTTAGTGGATCTAAAGAAAGTGAATGACGAGAGTGGAACATACGAACTTTTAAAGAATACGTCTATTGCGTACGAAGAAATATTTAATTCTATTGCAGTTGGCATAATTGCGACTGATGATAATGAAATCATAACTATATTTAATAAGGCTTCTGAGAAAATAACAGGTTTTAGCCTTGATAAGGCAATAGGCAAAAATATAAGTGAAGTTATGGCAGACATAGATGTAAGCCAAGTCTTAAACTATGGCAGCGAATTTTTAAATAAAAAATACGTCATAGGTGAAAAGACACTTTTTTTAAATATAACTCCGATTTATGCTGGTGGCAATATTACTGGATCATTGGTGGTATTTCAAGATTTTCCTCAGATTGAGTACCTTGAGGGAGAACTTAAAAGAAGCAGAAAGCTTGATAAAGCCTTTGATATAATAGTAGGTAACAGTGGCAAATTGAAAGACGCATTGACGGTGGCATCCAAAGCGGCAGAAACGGATTCTAACGTCATAATACGAGGCGAAAGTGGTACGGGGAAAGAGTTGGTTGCTAATGCAATACATTATTCAAGCAAAAGACACGATAAACCTTTTATTAGGGTAAATTGCGCTGCGATACCAAGCACATTGTTAGAAAGTGAGCTTTTTGGTCACGAAAAAGGAGCGTTTACCGGTGCAATAATGCAGAAAATAGGAAAATTTGAACTTGCTGATGGAGGAACTATCTTCCTTGATGAAATAGGAGACATTCCAATAGAAATTCAAGCCAAACTTTTGAGGGTTCTTCAAGACAAAGAATTTGAAAGAGTTGGTGGAATAAGGACTATAAAAGTAGATGTAAGAATAATTGCGGCAACAAACAAAAATCTTGAAGAAGCCATGAAAAATGGCACATTTAGAGAAGATCTCTACTACAGGTTAAATGTTATACCTGTATTTTTGCCAGCCTTAAGAGATAGAAAAGAGGACATTCCTGTTTTGGTAGAGCATTTTATAAAGAAGATGAATAAAAAACTGGGAAGAAATGTTCAGTTTGTCACTAATACAGCCATAAAAGCTTTGATAAAGTATGATTGGCCGGGAAATATAAGAGAGCTTGAAAATCTAATTGAAAGGTGCATAACATTAAGCGATAAAGAGTACATTGACTTTGATGATCTTCCATCATATATAAAAAATGTAAAAGACAGCAAAGATGATGAAGTAATATAC
>JASBVU010000395.1 GCA_029960905.1 Thermoanaerobacterium sp. | reverse complement strand
TTTTTAGTACCGGCAATGGCCGGATTTGGCATAGGAAATACATCTCATAATTTGGGCAAGGCCATAAGTGGAGAGCTTTTTGAAGTAAACGAGATGTATGCGACGTATATTGCCACAGCAGAATTTCAGCAAGAACAGGAAGCTTTAAAATCATTTACGTGGGCAAGAGAAGCAGAAAAAATTCATGCTGATCTTTTCAAAGAAGCAAAACTATCAGTGGACATGGGCAAAGACGTTAACTTCAACGAAGTACATATTTGCAGTGTTTGTGGCTATACAACAGTAGGACCTATACCTGAGAAATGTCCTGTCTGTGGAGCAGAAAAAACGAAATTTGTGTCTTTTTAAGAAGGAAGGGCTTATAACCTTCCTTTTAATTTCGCACACATAACTGTGTATAGCTGACACACATTTGAATCACATTTAAGTACAATGATTGCAATGTGTTTTACTGCACACATTTTTTATACGTAGCCTTAAAATATGTTTCACCGTTTATTAAAACATTGGCATTAAATTTGCATCTTTATAATATTGGGGATGATTGTCTCATCTAAATTACAATCTTGATTGGAGGAGAGCCAATGAAAGGTAAGATTTTGATAACACCAAGATCTTTACAGCATAAAAAAAGCGATATAATTGAAATGCTTAGCGGTTACGAGGTTTTAATGAATGAAAAGGGGAAAGCTTTTGATGAAAATGAATTAAAGGAACTTATACAAGATGTTGATGGGATTATCGTAGGGGTTGATAAAATAACCAGAGAAATTTTAAACAACGCCAAAAAATTAAAGGTTATCACAAAATACGGCGTTGGCTTGGATAATATTGACATAGAATACGCCAAAAAGTTAGGCATAAAAATAACCTATACACCTGGTGCTAATAAAGAATCTGTTGCTGATTTGGTGTTTACAATGATATTGGAACTTAGTAGACAACTGTTTAAGCTAGATAAAATTGTGAGGGATAATAAATGGGATAAAGTCATTGGTAGAGAAGTATATGGAAAGGTCATTGGGATAATTGGTACGGGGAATATTGGCAAAAGCGTTGCAAAGAGGGCTACAGGATTTGATATGAGAATATTGGGGTATGATATGTATCCTGATCATGATTTTGCAAGACAGATAGGCATGGAATATGTGGATTTGCAGACTTTATTGAAAAATTCTGATTATATAACATTGCATATACCGTTTACAGAAGATATGCGCCATTTTATAGATAGAGAAAAACTAAACATGATTAAAAGCACTGCATTTATAATCAATACTTCACGTGGAGAGCTTATAAATGAGGAAGCTTTGTACGAAGCATTAAAGCAAAAGAAATTTGCTGGTGCAGCATTAGATGTATTTGAGATAGAGCCTCCTTATAATAGTAAACTACTAGAGTTAGAAAATGTAATACTTTCTCCACATTGCGGTGCATCGACAGAAGATGCAATAATTAGAATGAATATGATGGCTGTAGAAGGCCTTAAAAGCGTTTTAGAAGGTAAAGAGCCTAAATTTGTATATGCATAATGTGCTAAAAGCTAAAACGATAAAATGCAAAAAACTTGTTATCTGGCTTAAATATGGCTATAATCGTGTTTTTTAAAAGAAACCAGCTAAAATTTCGGATTGAATAAAATAATTACTGGTGCTAAAATTTTAATATCATTTTTATGAATTCCGCATTTGATTTCTAAAGATTTTGTGATAAATTTTTAAAGCATTATTTCTATTAAATGCAAAAGGAGCTGGTATAGGTAATGGATTTCAAAAATAATGGCAACATTAAAAGAAGTGATAAAGTTTATAAAAAACTAAAGGAGCTTACGGAATCCTTAAATCTTAACGATTTTAATAGTCCTTTGGGCTATGACGCTTTATATATAGGAAAGTTATTAAATATCTCCAGAAGCAATACCAGCAGAGAACTCAACAAACTATTAAAATTGGGAAAAGCGATAAAAATAAAAGGCAAACCAGTTCTGTATTTAGATAAATTGTATTTTAAGGAAAACTTTAGTTACCGTTTTACAAAGTCTGTTTTTGAGGATAGGGAAGATTTTGTGAATACATTAACAAGCGCAGGAATACTGAAAAGAGAGGCATTTCAACTTAGCCAAAATAATCACAATAAATTTATTAATACTAAAAAGATCAACAATAAATATTCTGAAAGCATACTTGATAATATCATCGGTGCGAAAAGCAGTTTAAAAGAACAAATCTCAAAGGCAAAAGCAGCCATATTGTATCCTCCAAATGGGCTTCATACGTTGATAATTGGCCCTACAGGGGTTGGGAAGTCCACATTTGCAGAAATGATGTATAAGTTTGGCGTAGAAGCTAAAGTTTTTAAAAGCAATTCTCCTTTTGTAGTATTTAATTGTGCTGATTATGCTCAAAATCCTCAATTGCTAATGTCTCAATTATTTGGTCATATTAAAGGTGCTTTTACTGGAGCAGATAGAGAAAAAAGAGGCCTTATTGAAGAAGCTGATGGTGGTATATTATTTTTGGATGAGATTCACCGAATGCCACCGGAAGGTCAAGAAATGTTAT
>JASBVU010000394.1 GCA_029960905.1 Thermoanaerobacterium sp. | reverse complement strand
GTTCAAAAAAATAAAGCCCCGGATGCTGTTTGGCGTCCGGGGCTTCAGGGAGAGGAGCAGGTAAGGGGCCGGCAGGAAATTTGGCCCCCTAAAAATGAGAAAAGCCGGGGAAAGGAACCCCGGCTGCAAAAATTTGTCTTTTATGATATTCACCTATTTTCGTTCTTTGGTGGTACAGCTTTCGGCTGTATAGAGGGTTGTTGAAAAAATATTGAATTTTAGAAGGAAAAGGCAATATGCCGTAGAATATAAATTACCAGAAATTTTCTAAGAAAGGAATGGTAAAATGTCTGGTTCAGGCAAATTTTGGCCGCCACCTGATATTGAACCGGAAGATTGTGCTCAACTATATAAAGAAACAGTCAAGGACATAGAACACTCAGGAAATATTGAATTTTTAAAAACCATTTCACCAGGAGATGTAATGAAGTTAACCGTTGATGATACGGATAAGACAATTTTGGTTCTTACCGAAGATGGGGACTATATTGGAAGAATAAGAAACCGCTCACTTGTCAAATGCTTAAAAGTATATAAGTATGAGGCTATAGTTGATCAGGTAACCTATTCAGATAGTATAAAATCTCTAATATTAGTTATTCAGAGATAAAAGGTGATTAAGAATGATATATGATCTCTTGATAATAGGTGATACCTACATAGATATTCTTGATAATAAACTTTGCCGACCAGGTGGTGTGATTCATTCTGGATTAATTGCATCATCGCTCAATCTCACGGTTGCCTTATATAGTTGCATTGGGAAAGACTGTTATCAGTATATTAAAAATGTATTGGAAAAAAATAAGCTTAGCACTGATATACTTATATGCAATGGGATAAACACAACAAAATATTATATAACAAATATTGATGAGATTGTGCCTCAACAAAGTTTTATTGAGCATGGAACATCATTATCGTTTGATATAAATGTAAGTTTACCTAAAACAAGGAATGTCTTAATTTATCCAGCCGATCTAAATTCGATTGATACATTATTATCTATGATTCCAAAAGAAGCTAACATATTTTACGACTTGCAATATGATTTAAACTCATTAGAGCAAATATCTGTTCTATTAAGCAAGGTTCAATGTGTTTTTGCAAGCTACAGGGAACTATTAAGGATAACTAACGCTCATTCTATAGAGGAGGCAGTAAATATAGTCCTTAATTTTGGTGCGAAATATATCGTTGTTAAATTAGGCATGGGTGGCAGTATTATTTTTTCCAACGATTCAGTAATAAAAATTCCAGCATATGAAGCTAATTTTGTTTGTACTATTGGCGCTGGTGATGTGTATAATAGTGTTTTTATTAGTACCATGCAGAAATATAATGATTTACTTTTAGCTGGGCATTATGCTTCTATCGCAGCAGCAAAGTTTTGCGAAAATATAAATTCTTATTACATTAGCTGGGAGTCATTGGAGGATGAATACCGTCACCCTACAAGAAAGAGGGTCTTTTTAGATCCCGATAAAGTTAAGAAACAATTAATTTATCTTGCTGGCCCATTTTTTGACCAAGGCGAAATAAATTGGGTTCAATATATGTTTGATGCTTTACAACACCATGGATTTATGATTTTTAGTCCATTACATCATGCAGGCAGAGCAAGTAAAAACTCTAAAATAAAAGAAAAAAGGGAAATTTTTAAAATTGATATCGATAATCTTCGCAAATCAACTATAATAGTTGCGTTACTCGATGGAGATGACACAGGGACTGCATTCGAATGCGGTTATGCCTATGCTATGGAAAAACCAGTAATAGGTGTTCACTCTAGATTTAATAACAGGCCAAACCTCATGCTAGAAATGTCTTGTGAACGTTTAGTACCAACACCGAAAGAGCTATTAAAACAATTATTCTTTTTACTTGGTGAAGAATCATGAATAATAAAAATGTTATAACATTACTTTCTGGTGGCTTGGATTCCTCAACACTTGCATATTGGTTGAAAAAAAATAGTTATAAACAATCTTGTTTATTTATAGACTACGGACATAAAACAAAAAAAGCTGAGATAACCGCCGCTCAAAAAATTTGCAATAAGTTAGATTTAAATTTAGGGGTAGTAAACATTGGTGACATCGGACGATATGGCAAAGGTATACTAGTTGAGAATAATAACCAGCTCAACTATTTACCCCCAATCCAATCTTTTTTCCCGCAAAGAAATATGCTATTATTGGTTAATGCTGCTATTGTTGCAGAGAAAAAAGACGCTAATCACGTTGCAATAGGTTTAATTTCTAGTTATGGTAACTATCCAGATTCTACTAGGGATTTTTTAGAAGCGGCGTCAAAGGTATTAAAAATATCAAATCCTTTGATATCAATTTTAGCACCGTTTATTGAGTTGAATAAATCAGAAATTTTAAAAATGGCAGCCGAATTAGGTGTACCAGTAGATGTCACATTTTCATGTGATTTAGCAGAGAACCATCATTGTATGATTTGCCCAAGTTGCATAGAAAGGTTTCAATTATTTAAATGATACTTCTTTTTCTAAAAATATTTCTCTATTTTCAAGTTCTTTTAATTGTTCATATAAAGCT
>JASBVU010000393.1 GCA_029960905.1 Thermoanaerobacterium sp. | reverse complement strand
TGCCGGAATCAGGTCAAGATGAAAAAGTTAATTTACTTGTTAAAATTGGCGCTAAACATATTCAGACTTATTTTGATAGAAGGGGAATTAGTATATTTGAAGATTTTAAGTTAATTAAGGAGTATATAAAGATTATTAAGGTAATAGATCCTGATATTGTTTTGACGTATACAATAAAACCAAATGTTTACGGCACATTTGCAGCTAGCATATATAAAAAACCTGTAATAATGAGCATAACCGGTGTAGGTTCAGCTTTTGCTTCCTCAAAACTCAGATATATTGTTAGTCTGCTGTATAAATATGCTTGTAGAAATGCTTATTTTGTATTTTTTCAAAATGAGAGCAATTATTTGTTTTTTGTTTCTAATAGGTTAGTAAAACCACACAAAAGTAAAATAATACCGGGGTCTGGAGTAAATATTGAGAGATTTAAGCCTATAGAGAAACAAAACAAAGATGGGATAATTAGGTTTTTATTTATAGGAAGAATAATGAAGGAAAAAGGAATAGAGGAATATTTGCAGGCGGCAGATGCAATAACTAAAAAGTATCCTAACGTTGAATTTCAAATATTAGGAATGTTTGAAGAAGAGAAATATAAGGATGTTATTTTAAATAATAAAAATACCAGGATAAAATATCTAGGTATATCTGATGATGTAAGAAATGAGATTAAAGAGGTGGATTGTATAATAAATCCTTCATATCATGAAGGTATGTCAAATGCCCTATTAGAAGGAGCAGCTATGGCGAAGCCTCTCATAGCTTCCAATATACCCGGCTGTAAAGAAATTATAGATGACGGAATTAACGGATATTTATTTGAAGTTAGAAATGTCAATCAACTGATAGAAAAAATTGAAAAGTTTTTGTCGTTAGATGATGAAGCTAAAAATCAGATGGGACAAGCAGGAAGAAAGAAAATTGAAAAAGAATTTGATAGAAATATTGTAATAAATGAGTATATGAAGGTTATAGAAGATGTTATACACAGGAGGTTACATACATGAGTTTATATGAATTAATTAAAAATAGAAAAGCAAAGATCGCGGTAACAGGTTTGGGTTATGTAGGATTGCCTTTGACTATAGCATTTGCTAAAAAAGCAGATGTAATTGGCTTTGATATAAATAAAGAGAAGGTAGAACAATATTTAAGAGGCATTGATGTTACAAGAGAAGTTGGAGATGATGCTTTAAAAGAAACTACTGCGTTTCTTACATGGGAAGAAAAGTACTTAAGAAAAGCGAGGTTTCATATTATAGCTGTGCCTACTCCGATAAATTCAGACAAAACACCTGATTTAAGATATGTAATAGGAGCAAGCAGAACTGTAGGAAGGAACCTTGTTAAAGGTTCTATAGTAGTATATGAGTCTACTGTATATCCAGGTGTTACAGAGGAAGTATGCATACCTATATTGGAAGAAGAATCAGGTTTGAAATGTGGTGTAGATTTTAAAGTTGGCTATTCCCCAGAGAGAATAAATCCGGGTGATAAAGAACATAGACTTGAGAACATAGTGAAAGTTGTATCTGGTATGGATCAGGAAGCCTTGGAGGAGATAGCAAAGGTATACGAAATGGTAGTTGAAGCAGGAGTTTATAAAGCTGAAAGCATTAAGGTGGCTGAGGCGGCTAAGGTGATAGAAAATGCTCAAAGAGATATTAATATAGCTTTCATGAATGAACTTTCCATTATATTCAATAAACTTGGAATCGATACTAAAGCGGTTTTGGAAGCTGCAGCCACAAAATGGAATTTTCTAAAATTTACCCCAGGGCTTGTCGGAGGACATTGTATAGGTGTTGATCCCTATTATCTTACATATAAAGCACAACAGATGGGATATCATTCTCAAATAATACTTGCAGGCAGAAAAATAAATGATGAGATGGGTAAATATGTAGCCGAGAACACAGTAAAGAAAATGATACAGGCAAACAGGCAGATAAAGGGAGCAAAGGTCGCAGTACTGGGCATTACTTTTAAGGAAAATTGCCCTGATAGTAGGAACACAAGGGTTATAGATATTGTACGAGAGCTTCAAGAATATGGTATTGAAGTTCAAGTGGTGGATCCTATTGCGGATGCAAGTGAAGTAAAAAGAGAGTATGGTATAGACTTGTGCAAATTAGAAGATATAACTGGAGTAGATGCAATTGTTGTTGCAGTTGCTCATGATGAGTTTAAACGTATAAATTTAGAAGATTTAAAAAATTTATATAAAAGGTATGATAATGACAAAAATAACGACGTATTGGAGGAAATAGCGGCTACTTTGCATGAAGATCCGGATAATGGCAAATTAGTTTTAATCGATGTAAAAGGGATATTTGATCGTAAACAAGCAGAAAATTTAAACTATTTATATTGGAGGCTGTAATATGAGAAGCGATTATAAAGAATTGGATAAAAATAAAGTATATTTTGTGACCGGTGCAGCAGGGTTTATTGGATTTCATTTATGCAAAAGGTTACTTGATGAAGGTTGCACTGTTATAGGATTGGATAATTTAAACGATTATTACGATGTGAATTTAAAAAAAGCGAGGCTAGACATAATAAAA
>JASBVU010000392.1 GCA_029960905.1 Thermoanaerobacterium sp. | reverse complement strand
GTAAAGCTGACCGCCAGCTCGAGAACCTCTCCTTTGAAGCCCATGGCAATCAGGGTTACAATGGGGCGTGTGAACACCATGCCTAGAACCGCCAGAGCGGTGCTTACAACCAGCACGACGTTGAGTACTCTGTTTGTAAAGCGGATGCCCTCTTCAGGCCCCTGTTCAACCCTAATCCGGGAATAAAGCGGTATGTATGTCGTACCAATTGCACTGGCTATACTAAGAAACAAGGTCTGCGGTATGGTCAGGGCCACAAGATAGGCATCGGTGACGTATGTGGCACCGTATGCGCTGCCCAGGAATATCTCCCTTAAAAAGCCGGTTATCTTGCTAATCAGCGTGATTATCATCACGAGTATTGTGGCTTTTTTGTAGCTAATGCGCTGTTCCATTTTTTGCACCTCATTAAAGTTTATTTAAATAAATAGAACTGAGCTATGTTATTTTGATTATGTATCATTTGCCTGATCAAATAGGACGCTTTTGATTTAATCATTATATGTTTTTACTATTGGCGGATTAAAAAATATTCCATAAAAATATCCTTTTACGAGCATAATTATTCTCTTTATCTTTTTTGATCTAGAATACCTCATAATCCTATATAACGTTATAAAAAACATGATTAAATACTTAATAATCTCTTTCTTCCCTAACTGTTTAGCAATATAAAAGCGATTCCTGAAATCAAAAACATATCTATCTATACGGCTTTCTTCTTCAGTAACTATATCAGTTCCCTGATTCAAACCCATTTTGTGAATTACCACACTATCTAAATCTAAATATCCTTGCTCTTCCTTGCTTAAACGCAGGGTATATTCCACGTCATCGCCATAAATAAAAAATTCTTTTATCGGTAAGCCCACCTTTTTCGCTATCTCAATATTAACAAAACATGAAACGAAAGTACATGTCTTTAATGGTAATAAATTACATTTTATTTCTTCATATTTTTTAAACCATTCTCTATCTATCATGGGAATATTCATCACACACATAGAACCATCTTTCCATTTTGCAACACTGTTGATAAATGAAAATTTACCGCCTAATATTTTTACCTTGGCTAATATAGATTTAAGAGCATCTTTTTCTGGAATTGCATCGTCATCCATCAACCAGCAGTAGTCATAGCCTCTCTTTATTGCCTCTTTTACTCCTAAAGCAAATCCCCCTGCTCCACCTATATTTGCACCCGTATTTATATAAAAAATCCTATCATTTTTATAGCTTTTTACTAAATCAACCGTACCATCACTGCTATTGTTGTCTATTATTAAAATATCAAAATCGCTGTAACTCTGCCCTAAAAGAGCATCTATATTTTCTTTCAAAAATTCTTTTCTGTTGTACGTAACTACAATTGCCACTATCCTCATATAACAAAGCCCCCACTTCTCTTCATCTCATCCCATATAACTGCTTTTTAACTGTATCTACAAACCACCTGACCTCTTCTACCTTGAAAAGGTATATCAGAATAAAGTAAATAGAAATACACTTATCAGCTTCTTCCCGCCAATGCCGCCCAATCGCTTCCTTAAGTTTGCAAACAAAAAAGCACGCTATTGCTTTATTTTATCAATGTACAGCTTAAGAGCCTGCTCTACAACTTTATCCATATTGTAGTACTTATAGTTAGCAAGCCTTCCAATGAAGAAAACGTTTTTTAACTTATTGGCTTCATTTTCGTACATTTTATAACGCTCTATATTTTCATTCTGAAGTATAGGATAATATGGCTCCCCTTCAGCAGCTGAATATTCCCTAACTATAGTTGTTTTATTATGCTTTTGCCCGGTTAAGTATTTAAACTCTGTAATACGGGTAAAATCATAATCGTTTGGATAGTTCACCGTACCCGCTTCTTGATATTTTTCACAATCCAGTGTTTCAAATTCAAATCTTAAAGACCTATATGGCAATTTCCCATATTTGTAATCAAAGAAATAATCGATTGGTCCTGTATATATTAAGTATCTATACTCTATTGAGTTAATAACCTCTTTATAATCCGTTTTAAGCATTATATGTATTTTTTCATTTTCCAACATTTTTTCAAACATTCTCGTGTATCCATGTTTTGGTAACCCCTGATATCTATCCGTAAAGTACCTATCATCTCTATTAATTCTAATTGGAACTCTTGAAGTAACTTCAGGTGACAGTTCTGAAGGATATAGATCCCACTGCTTTTTTGTGTATCCTTTAAAAAATTTCTCATATAGCTCTCTTCCAACTCTGCTTACAATTACATCTTCCGAGTTCAATATTTCTTGTCTGTTTTCCTTTATTTTTTCAAAATATTCTGCTAATTGTTCGGGTGTGAAATTCGTATTATATAGTTTATTTATCGTGTTTAAGTTTATAGGTATAGGTACGTACATACCATCGACATACGCTAATACCCTATGTTGATAATAGTACCACTCTGTGAAACGAGATAGGTAATCCCATACTTCTTTATTATTTGTGTGAAAAATATGGGGACCATATTTGTGGACCAGTATACCATCTTCATTATAATAATCATAAGCGTTTCCGCCGATATGATTTCTCTTTTCTATCAC
>JASBVU010000391.1 GCA_029960905.1 Thermoanaerobacterium sp. | reverse complement strand
TGCAGGCCTTCCTCAGTGGCTCAGGGAAAAGTACGAAGATGAATGCATAAGGATACCTATGAACGAGGTAAAAGCGGAAAGGTCTTTAAACTTGTCAAATTCTGTAGCAATTGTGGTTTACGAGGCATTAAAACAATTGGGTTTTCCCAATATGTATTAATATGGAATATGCAAAAACCCAAGACATAGAAAGCATTGCAACCCGGTTGATTGCTAAGCACCGGAGAGCTTTTGAGGAATTAGCTAAATGATACAGTTAAGTGCTTCACAGATTATACTAATGCATAGTATTTTGATTCGTGAGACGGGTGGAATTGACGGAATTCGTGACAGTGGGTTTTTGGACCTTGCGGCTACTTAAGGACAATGATTTGGTGATAAAAGTTTGTTGTTAATTACTGTTTGTTACGGTATACTTACAATAAGAGATACCAATTATAAGGTGGTGCTATAATGGCTGATGATAAATTGATATACGCAATTGAAGAGAGAATAGGACAGCCTGATTTATTTACTGGAAGAAAGGAAGAGTTGTCTTATTTTGAGAGATGGGCAGACGAGATACCTATGAAATTATCAAGATCGACAGCACTGCTGTCGAGAAGAAAAAAAGGAAAAACAGCGCTTGTGGAAAGACTTTACAATATCATATACACAAAAAATGGGTCCTTAGTGCCGTTTTACTTTGAAGTGAAAGAAGGCAGCAAATGGATCGTTGACTTTGCTTTAAACTTTTATGCGTCTTTCATATCGCAGTATCTGGGCTTTAAGCTAAGAGATGTAAACTTATGCCGTACAATAAAAAGCCTAGATGAATTAAATGAAATTGCATCGAAAAATGGATATAAAGCTGTTTCAGACAACATAAAACTATTTAAAGATGCATTAAAAGATAAAGACATGGTTGATACGATTTGGAATAATGCTCAATCGGCACCGCATAGAATTGCAAGCGTTACAGGTGATTACATAGTTCAGATAATCGATGAATTCCAGTTTATGAATAGCGAAATATACTGGGATATGGGAAGAACAAGAGTAGCTAATGACCTTGCAGGATCATATTTATCATTGGCAGAATCAAAAGTCGCGCCAATGCTTGTAACAGGAAGCTGGGTAAGCTGGCTTAAGAACATAATAAGAGGTCAATTGCCAGGAAGATTTATAGAAACAGAGCTTAATAATTTAAAAGAGGAAGAAGGACTTGAAGCAATATACAATTACAGCATAATAACAGACGTTCCCGTGTCAGACGATGTGGCATTGTACTTAAACAAATTAGTAAATTCAGATCCATTTTATATAAGTGCTATAATACGAAGCATATACAAAGATAAAGATTTAACTACTATCGATGGACTCATGAAAACACTGAATTTTGAATTAAGGCGTGGCAGCATATACGGAACATGGATGGAGTATATAGGTCGTACATTAAGCACCGTAAATGATAAAAATGCCAAGAAAATAGTTTTGTTTTTGTCAAAAAATAGAGAGAAAGAGTGGACGCGGCAGGAGATAATAGCAAAGTGTAATTTACCGTACGATGACAGGGAAGCCGAGAACAAACTTCAAATGCTAATAAAGGGAGATCTCATAAGTGAAGGAAGCACAAGCATAAGGTATAGAGGCATGACAGATGACATATTTTATAAAGTTTTTAGATACAAATACGAGGAAGAAATAGATAATTTTCCGCTAGAGAAAATATTAGATGAAGAACGTGAAAAAGAGCTTATGCAGATAGAAGCACTGCAAAAAGAAATAAAAAGCTTAAAAGGCAGAGAAAAGTATTATAAGGGGCATATATTAGAATACGTATTGATGAAGTATCTTAAGTTTGAACAATATAAAAAAGAAAATGCAACGTTAAAAGACAAAGTATATAATTCGATACAAGGAGCTGAATTTACAAGATATCAAGAAGTAAAGCCATACAAGGTTATGCTGGAAGGTGGGCGAGAACACGAAGTAGATATCTGGGCAAAAAGCTATGATGAAGGTAAAGACCTTTTTATAGAGGTAAAAAGCTGGGAGAGGTCTATTAGCAAAAGTGATACTGAGAAGTTTGTAAAAACGGTAGAAGATATGAAGACTTTAGGCATAAAAGGTTACTTTATATATTATTCGCTTAATGGTTTTGAAGATGATGCAAAAAAATATCTTAATGAAAATGGAATTATGTATGCCGATAAAAAAAGCTGGGCTATCGTATGATAATCCAGCTTTAATTTTAATCTTTCAATGCCAAAAGAATTTTATTTACTTCTTTTGAAACTTTGTCAAATTCTTCAGGCGTTAATGACTGCGCACCGTCTGAAAGTGCCATGTCTGGATGTGGGTGCACTTCTATGATGAGTCCGTCTGCGCCAACTGCCACAGCAGCCCTTGATAATGGCGCTATAAGGTCACGCCTTCCTGTTCCATGACTTGGATCGACTATTACAGGAAGATGTGACAGGTTTTTAACAGCAGCGACGGCATTCAGGTCCAGAGTGTTTCTGGTGTACGTTTCAAATGTGCGTATGCCTCTTTCACAAAGTATAACATTTGGATTTCCCTCTTTCATGATGTAT
>JASBVU010000390.1 GCA_029960905.1 Thermoanaerobacterium sp. | reverse complement strand
ATTTCCTTGATTTTATCATTGATTGTAATTTGATCTTCTTTATACTTAATTGGCACAGCATTTTTATTGGATTTTTGAAGAATCTTCATATACGCTTTTTTTAAGTCAATAGTTGAATAATTAAGGCAAAGCGATCTATCAATGTATTTTATTTCAGGCTCATCTCTAAAAAATTTAGTGCCTAATGTATTTAAATCTTTCAGAATATTTGCAACACTTTTATATTTTTTATATTCAATCAACTTTTCCACCAATTCTTCTCGTGGATCTGTATCATCTATCGTCATTTGCTGTCCTTCAATATGCGGCTTTGGCAAAAGCATACTTGATTTTATTTCAAGCAATGTAGCTGCCATTAAAATAAACTCTGTCGTAATGTCTAAGTCCATTTCTTGCATAGCTTTTAAATATTCCATGTATTGGTCAAAAACAGATGCAATCGGTATATCTTTTATGTCTATTTCGTTTTTCTCTATCAAATGAAACAAAAGGTCAAAAGGTCCTTCAAAAAAATCTATTTTAATATTGTACATTATCCCACTCCAAACGGAAATAAAATTATTTTAGAAATTACTTTATCTAACCCAGTCATCAAGGGTGTCATAAATAAATTAATTATTCCTGTAAATAGAAGCAAAAGCAAAGCAATTTGTCCATATTGCTCATATTGTGAATAAATATATGCTTCTTTCTGCGGAAGAATGCTCCACAATACCTTTGAACCATCTAATGGTGGAATAGGGATTATATTGAATACAGCGAAAACCAAATTGTACTGATAAAGTATAGTCAAAAAAAGTCCTAATATAGGGATATTCCCCAAATAAAACATTAGGATACGTGTTATTATCGCCAGAAAAACATTAGAAAGAGGTCCTGCTAACGCAACGTATAAAACGCCTTTTTTTCTGTCTCTAAAATAATATGGATTTATCGGTACTGGTTTAGCCCATCCAAAGTATATGACAAACAACATAAGTAGTCCTAAAGGATCTATGTGTGCTAGTGGATTTAATGTCAACCTTCCATTTTGTCTAGGTGTAGGATCACCTAATCTATCAGCTACATATCCATGGCTAAACTCATGAAAACTCATAGCAATTATCAATGCCGGAATTCTAATTAAATAGCCTAATAATGTGTTCAAATCTTTTCACCTCTCTTGATTTTTTCTACATAATATAATAGACTTTTAATCTCATCTTCTCTGTCTTTTATCTTGCCTGAAACTTTATCCAGCAATATTTTATCTAAAATCTGTTTATAAACTGGTGACGGCTGAAGTCCTAGTCTTTTTATGTCTTCACCATTTATTTCTAACTTTTGTAATTCCATAATATCGTAATATTTTTCAATCGCCCGTCTTATATTCAGATTTTCCATGGTATACACTGCAGATATTGCTTCTATTCTTTTATCTTTTAATGTATTGTAAATAGATATATTATCAGTTAAATTAGACATATTCATCTTTATATTGTAGATATCTGATAAACCACTTAAATATTCTCGCTTAAAATTGTATTTTTTAATCAAACAGTCAATATCTTCTTTTACAGCATTGTAGAAAAACAGCAAGAACCTATACAATAATATATCACCCTTTTTAGGGCTTGTATTCAAATTTGTTGTATTAATATTTACGTCACAAAATAATCTCTTATCAATCTTGTAATACTTAATTAGTTTTACTATTTGTTCAGGCTTTTTCTCGCTTAATATCAAATAAATTTCATTCATAATTCTATCAGCAGATACATTGAAAATATCACCATTGGATATAGATTCTTTTAACAAATATTCAGTATGCTGTTCTATTTTAAAACCCAATCTTCCGCTGTATCTTATTGCCCTAAATATCCTTGTTGGATCATCAACAAAACTCTTATCATGCACAACTCTGATTAATTTATTTTTTATGTCGTTCTGACCATTATATATATCAATTATCTGATTCGTTTTTACATCTAATGCTAACATGTTTATTGTGAAATCTCTTCTTTTAATATCATCTGCTAAGCTACCACGTTCAACGACAGGCAACATTCCAGAATGATCATAATATTCCTTTCTTGCAGATACAATATCTACTTGAAAATTTTCGGTTTTTATTTTTGCAGTTCCAAATTTATCATGTACTTCAATCGTACCATCTAAAATTTCATTGAGCACAAAAGCAAATTTTATTCCATCGCCTTCTACTGTAATATCAATATCATTGCTTTCTAAATTTAATAATTTATCTCTTACATATCCTCCTACAATGTACGCATTTACTCCAATTTTCTCCGACAAATTTTTTAAAATAAAAAGTATATCTCTATCTATAAAAACTCCCTCTTTCCTGCTAATATGCTTTAATTATTATATCATATTTATACAAAAAAATAAGCATAATCACGTGAATTATGCCTTTTCAATTAATAAATTATTTTTTGGTTCGAGGATTAAATATTACAGAAAACAAATAACCAAAAAAAATTGCTGCAGCAATACCACCTGCTGTTGCCGTCAGTCCACCTGTAAAGGCGCCAGTAATACCATCCTTTTTTACTGCTTTAATCGCACCCTGTGCTAAAGAATTTCCAAA
>JASBVU010000389.1 GCA_029960905.1 Thermoanaerobacterium sp. | reverse complement strand
CTGCCATTATTGCAATAGTTAAAAAATAATTTTTCAAAGCGTAAAACGCAATATACCGCTCAAAAAAATAAAAAACCTCAAAAGAGGTTTTCATTGAATATGATTTATATCGACTTTGTGTGCTTATCAGCTACTTTGCTTGCTCCATAAGAATCTGGTTTCACCTGTGCATCAAAACCACAACCAGTAACCATTCCCACTACTTCTTTTATTATATCCTTAGTCATGCCGTTCTCGCCAACATCAAGGTGTATCTCTATATTAAAATCCTTCTTCCCCATTTTCTCAAATTTTGACGATAATATATTTGCAAGCTCTATGCTGTAATTAGCTTCCATAAAAATCCTTTGCCTAAGAGATGGAATTTTTTTATGTTGAAATTTCCTATAATAATACCTTGCACCTTTCCCTTCGCGATATATGATTACTGCCGAAACAAAACAAATTACCTTACCAGGCTGTGAATCAGTCCCTATCATAAGCTTGTACCTGGAATTCTTATCATCTTTTATAAACTCTACAATATCATTAAACATCTTATCAATATCCAAAACGCCTTTTGTCGGATTTACAAAATTCAAGGCTATCCATCTCCTTTGATCCTCATAAGAATCTTTTTTATATATTATACACTATTTTTGTTTTTTCTGTGTTAAATTTTCATTAAACAATTAATTTTGTGACAAATAGAATCAAATGAGATGCTGGTACAAAGACTATTTGCGCTAATAGTGTACCTATTATTTTCCCAAATACTAATAATACCACCATTGTATTTACGTCTTGCTGTGTCCTTTTTCCTGCAAGAGCTTGATCCGTAATAAGTGCTGCAACAGGATCAACTATAACGGTCAAAAGGATTGTCGCAAATCCATTAACTATTCCTGAAAGCAAACTTGCAGTGGTTCTAAATTCAGGTAGCAATGCGCCTGCATACAAAGACGATATAATGCCTGTTGTGTATATAGAAGTGATTATCACATTGTAAACCAAAAAACTTTTAGGTATTTTTGTCTCTTTAATGCCCTTTAACATGCTAAACTTAGGCAAAACTATCTTCGTTCTTATTTTCTTTATATTACTCCACTTTAAAGACATTAGTACAAGTTTCGGTACAGATCCAGCTTTCTCCATGCCATTTATGGCAGATGAAAATACTGAAACGAATGTAGGCATTAGTGGTGCACCTATGACAGCGCCTAATGTAGCCGATAGCAAGACAAATCTCATATCAATGCTTAACGCTGTAACCATTTTGTACTTTATAGAAATGTCTACCAGGCTTCCTAAGAATGGGCCTTGTATCATATTTGATAATCTTGAAATTACAGCCATTATATTAAACAATGATAATGAAACTGCCAGCTTCCTGGTCCTTACACCGGATGGCCTTATGGAATATGATAATGTATCGATCAAATTTATTATCATTGTGAAAAAGCAAACGATTAATAGCCTTTTTACATCTACCATCTGCACACATCCTAAGCTAAAATATACAAGTTAAATTATAGACATATTTGACAAAAAAAGCAATACATGATGATGAACCGCAAAATCATATTTCATTTCGTTTTTATGCAAAAACTGTGTTATAATTTTTTATGTCAAAATTATTATAAAAACTACAGGAAAGGAAAAGGCGCATATGGAAAAACTTCGCACTCATATGGAAAAACTTCGCACTAATAAATGGATAATCTTATCTGCTGTACTGATAGGAACAGTTATGGGGCCTATAGATGGCAGTGTAACAAATATAGCAATGCCACAACTAGCAAAAATTTTCCACACAGATATTACTACTACTAGCTGGATTTCGATGACATACTTGCTGATGCTTTCAAGCCTAATGCTGACATTTGGCAGGCTTGGAGATATGGTAGGCTATAAAAAGCTGTATCAGTATGGTCTAATAACTTTTTCCGTCACTTCCGCCATATTAAGTATGTCAAACAATATTTACATGCTTATCATTGTAAGGGCCTTTCAAGCTGTAGGTGCAGGTATGCTTATGTCAATGGCTCCAGCTATAATAACTGCTACATTCCCTCCAAGCGAAAGAGGCAAAGCATTAGGCTTTAACGCAATGGCCGTGTCTATTGGGCTTTCGATAGGCCCTACATTAGGCGGTTTCTTGCTTACATACTTAGGCTGGAGATCGATATTTTATATAAACATACCAATAGGCATAATCGGTTTTATATGGGCTCAAATAGTAGTTCCAGATAACAAAGGAGTGCCAGAAAAATTTGACTCATTTGGTGCATTATCGGCATTTATTTTTCTCACCGCACTTCTCCTATTTATATCTGAAGGCGGCACTTGGGGCTGGACGTCTATTCCCAGCATTATATCTCTATTAACATTTATAACATTTTTTGTATCATTCATAATAATAGAATACAAAGTAGAGTTTCCAATGCTCGACTTAAGCTTATTTAAAATAAGATTATTTACATTTGGAAATCTCAGCACCTTAATAAATTTTATGGCGCAAAATACAATGACATTCTTGACTCCTTTTCTTTTGCAGAAAATTGGATATTCTACAGATGTATCTGGCATAATCATGACATCTTTCCCGTTGATAATGCTTGTAGTTG
>JASBVU010000388.1 GCA_029960905.1 Thermoanaerobacterium sp. | reverse complement strand
TGGCTCTTTTATTTCTTCCGGTTATTATGAGAATATCTTCTATACCCGAGTTTACGGCTTCTTCTACTATATATTGTATAGTCGGCTTATCAACTATTGGAAGCATCTCCTTTGGCTGTGCTTTTGTTGCAGGCAAAAATCTAGTACCAAGTCCTGCTGCAGGTATTATCGCTTTTCTTATTTTCATACGTATTCCTCCATCGTATCACGAAACTTCTGACAGCTCATCTTTTTCGCTTTTATCTAAATTTTCCACTATACGTATACCTAAATCTACAAGATTAGCATTTCCAGATACATTTAGCCTAACTTTTACCCTTCCTTTCCGCTTGTCAATTTTTTCGATAAGACCTTCAAACCCTTTAAGCGGTCCATCGATGATTTTTACCTTTCCGCCTACTTTTATGCCTGTCGAAAATCCGACTATATCGGAGTCTCCTATAAGTGCTAATATAATCTTTATTTCTTCTTCTCTAACCTCAGCAGGCTCTGCCTCATCTTTTAAAAATTTTAAAAAGCGAGGTAATCTTTTAATATCATTGTAAAGTTCATAGCTCATGCACGTCTTTACAAATACGTAACCCGGAAATAAAAACTTTATCTTTTCCACACGATTCTTGCCTTTTCTTTCAATTATTGCCCTTTTAGGTATCAACACTCTAATAGATTTTCTTTTCAATTTACAAAATAGCAATTCAATCAACCTTTTTACTTTCAGTTCATCTCCAGTCCTAGTATATATAACATACCATTTTTCACCATCTTCCACATATGCTGCCTCCTTTTTTAATGCATTTCTAAAATGTATTCGACATTACTTGCTGAAATTCCTTCTTTAGTGACCGTTTACAACAAAAAAATCATAAAATTTTTCCAATACAAAAGGGACGTGATATTTCCCACAGTCCCTTCGTACATTCCTATTTAAGCTCAACACTGTATTTTTTTAATACCTCTGCAAGCTCATCTTTTATCTCTTCAAGCCTTTCTTCAGTATCAGCTTCGCACCTTACAATCAATTCAGGTCCTGTATTAGATGCTCTGACAAGCCCCCATCCGCCGTCAAACATGACTCTTGCACCATCGATATCGATCAATTCATATCCCTTTTCTCTAAAATGTTCTGTCACACCTTTTACAACATCAAATTTCTTTTCATCATCGCAGTGCAATCTCAATTCCGGAGTCGACGGATATTTCGGCACATCTGACAAAAGCTCTGACAATGTCTTATTCGTATTAGAAAGTATTCTAAGGAGTCTTGCTGCAGCATACGCCGCGTCATCGTATCCATAATACTCATCTGCAAAGAACATATGTCCTGACATCTCACCTGTAAAGACAGCATTGATTTCTTTCATCTTTGCCTTTATAAGGCTGTGACCAGTCTTATAGAAGATGGGATTTCCACCAAGTTTCTTTATCTCTTCAGGTAGTGCCTTTGAACATTTTACTTCGACTATGGCATCTGCACCAGGATGCTTTTTCATTATTTCCCTCCAGTAAAGCACCATCAGCATATCGCCCCAGATTATGTTGCCCTTCTCATCAACGACGCCAATCCTATCTCCATCACCGTCAAAAGCTATGCCAACGTCTGCACCAAGTCTTTTTACCTCTTTTATTAGGTCTTTCAGATTGTCTGCGTTTACTGGGTCGGGAAAATGGTTTGGAAATGTTGGATCTGATTCACAATACAGCGGGTATACTTCACATCCCAGCCCATATATAATATCAGGATATATATTTGAGCATGTACCGTTTCCGCAGTCTACAACAACTTTCAGCTTTTTATCGCCAAGCTTTACCTTCTCCTGTATCATTTTTATATAGCTTTGTATGGGATATGCGTATTTCAAAGAACCTGTCCCTGTCTTGAAATCGCCTTCCTCTGCAATATGATATAGTTTCTTAAGCTCATCACCGTAAATAGTAGATGGTCCAAATGCAACTTTAAATCCGTTAAACTGCGGTGGATTATGGCTTGCTGTTATCATAAGCCCTGCGTCGTAATTATATAGTATGCGTGAATAGTAAAAAGCAGGCGTAGACAGAACACCGATATCCAGCACATTGCAGCCAGTAGAGGTAAGTCCATTTACTACCGCATTTCTTATGGGTTTTGAAGATATCCTGTTGTCCCTGCCTACAATTACATCTTTTATGCCTTTTTCATTTTGAATATATGTACCGAAGGCCTTACCTATAAGTTCTGCTGTTTCTTCAGTAAGGTCATCATTCCATACACCTCTTATATCGTACATCCTGAACATATTTTGATTTAGAGCCATAAAACTCCCTCCTTTAAAATTAGCGTTTCATATAATATTATATACTAAAATATTACATTCACAAGTCGCATAATTAAAATTCTGTCAAATTCAACTTGAATTATTTATCAATTTTGTTCATTATAATCAAAAAGTCTATGATTAACTCTGTTGCAATAATATTATAAACAATACTATATTAGCCGCATCTTTTTGTAAAACCGTGTGGTATAATAATTATAAGGATTAAGAGAAATGGAAGGAAGAAATATGAGCCAAAAATACGATATAACGATGAAAAATATTTTTTCGGATATGGCTGATGACATAATGAGTTATT
>JASBVU010000387.1 GCA_029960905.1 Thermoanaerobacterium sp. | reverse complement strand
CTATTCTTTTCCATCAGGTCACGCTACAGCTATTTTTTCTTTAGCGGTTTCTTTTTCATTTTTCTTTCCTGATTTGACGATTATTTTAGTCAGTCTGGCTATTTTAGTGAGCCTTTCGAGGATTTACATGGGACTGCACTATCCTTCAGATGTCATAATAGGTTCTACGGTCGGTATCCTATTTTCATATATAACACATATGTATGGTTTGATGCTACCTATTCTTTAAACAAGTATTTATATTGAGCAGTTATAGCTAACAATGTGAAGATGTACGTTATGACTGAAAAGAAATAATTCCATCTGTTGTAAATAAGAAGCCCGTTTATGTGAAATACTGCTTCAATGGCAGTCAGAAACAATATCCATGCAGCCGTGTATATTATGTAGCGTATTTTTCCTTTTGGTATGTATTGTATAAAAATCATGCCATAAGGTGGTCCTATAAATGTTTCCATTAGGAATGACAGAACTCCATTTGGGACAGGTGCATCAATGTAATAGTAGTATTTAAGTGTAAAGTCAAATATCACATCCAAAGAAAAGCCTATCACAGATGAAAGCAGATACGCAGGTATTAGCACTTTTAACTTTTTTCTGTCTATTAAAAAAAGAGCAATAATCACTGTAAAAATTGAAAAAATTATGTACCACATAACATCACCTTAAATTATTTTGGCTTTTATAAAACAAATTATTAGGTTTTTAAAAATCGATTGACTAGAAAATTTTGTAATGATAAAATGATTAGTAGAAGATAATAATTTTCGGGAGGTGTTGTTATGTTAAACAAGATTGAGAAAAAATATTTGACCGATTTAGAAATTGCAAGACTTGCTATAGATATAGAAGAAAGAGGATACGAATTTTATACAAAAGCTTCAGAAAAATTTTTAAGCGATGAGAAAATGAGAAAGTTTTTTGATGACATGGCGAAAGAAGAGCTTATACATAAATCCAGATTTGAAGAGCTTTATAATAAGCTTTTAGACGAAAAGAAAGGCGATGATAGCCTGTACTTTGACATAGAGGCATCTATTTATTTAACATTGCTTTACAATACATCTGTTTTTCCATCGAAAGATGCTGTAAATGAAGTTCTGGAAAAAATAAATAAATTTGAAGATGTTGTAGAATTGGCAATAAGGGCGGAGAAAGATTCGATAATATTTTACGATGAGATAGTCAAAGATGCTAAGTTTGATTCTACGAAAAAAGTTGCAATCACATTATTGAATGAAGAGATAAAGCACTTCATAGATTTAAGCAATATGGTGAAAGCGATATAGAAATTTTTACTGGCGTATGAAGAGTTATGTTCTTTATATGCTTTTTTCTTATGTTTGGTATAATTATTAATAACAAAAGTCATATTGATTGGGATGGTAGTTGTGATTCAGTTAAGTGATGCGGAGATTAAAAAAAGGTGTGAAAATGATAGCGTCTATAGAAGAGGTCTTGAGTACTACTTGTCAGGTAGAATACACAATTTTACTTACAACAAAGATGGTACTGTATTTCAAGCTTTTGTAATGGGTACATCTTTGTACAGGGTGATGGTACAAAGGTATCATGGTGAACTGTATACAAGCTGTACATGCCCTGCAAAGGCAAAATACGGCGGCGATTGTAAGCATATTGCGGCAGTTCTCATGTATATAAAAAATAATCAAGCTGAGATAGAGGATAATCTGAAAAACAAAGTTGCTTATGATCTGTTTAAAGAATTTGAGGAAAGGGAATACATACCTGATGATTTGAAGCAGCCTGTTAATATAGAGGTTACATTGGAATCTGACCAATTAAACACATCTTTAAGCCTTAGAATGGGCATTGACAAATTGTATGTGGTTAAAAGCATAAAGAAGTTTTTTGATGATATTGATGAAGGAATGGTTGTTGAGTTTGGCAAAGGATTTTCATTTGATCCAAGTGTAAATACTTTTAAAGACGAGGATATGAAGCTTATAAAATTCTTGAGGGAAATATACGAGATAGATAGAATTAACACTGAAAATTCGTATTACAGAGTTGATTCGGTTATTTCAGGAAAGTATGTAAGACTTACGCCATCAAATTTAGAGAAATTTATTGAATTGATGAAGGGAAGTCACTTTAATTTAGTTTTGGATGGAAAAAGCTATTACGATGTAGACGTGGCTTTCGAGGATCTTCCTATTAACTTTAAACTTGAAAAAGGCAATAACGGTAAAAACCTTAGACTTATCGTTGAGGAAATTGAAAAAGTAAGGGCATTAGATAGGAAAGGCAATTTTTTTGTGTATAATGGGAAAATATACAAGATTTCTGACAAGCAGCGGTTTGCCTTAGTGCCATTTTACAATATGTACATTACCAACAGCACAAATAGCGTCGTATTTACTGAGAAGGATAAGCAGAAGTTTGCAGAAATAATACTTCCTAAGATAGATAAAGCAGGAAGTATTGTGATTGATGAAGATGTGAGATCGGATTTTTATAACGAGCCACTTGTGGTGAAGATCTACCTTGATAAAGAAGGTGAAAGAATAACTGCAGATATAAATTTTACTTATGGCGAGTATAATATAAATCTATACGATGATGCAAAGACAAAGATAAAGCATAATTGTA
>JASBVU010000386.1 GCA_029960905.1 Thermoanaerobacterium sp. | reverse complement strand
TTTGCAGCGAATCAAAAGTCTCAACTTTCGTACCATCTACTGCTGTTATCACATCGCCTGCCTTTGATTTCATTAAATTCATTATATCCAGCCGTCTCGCAAAAGAATCAAAATCATCAATCCATTCACTATCAACCTTGCATTCTCTAAAATCCGGAACAATAATACATTTTAGAAATACTCTCCATAAGATAATTTGCGATTCTTTCTCTCTCAATTTTATATGATATATTAGGATCGTATACTATCTTTTTACCTATGAATATTCTATTCTGACTTTTGTTTACGCAAACTGGATAAAAACTTATAAGTCCACCGCATTCTTTATAATACATTTTTGCAACATTTATAAAGCCTGTATTAAATTTATTTAAAACATCATTATACTTTTTATTCCTATCTTCAGGGAAGATAAGTATATTATGTCCTTCTTTTAATCTATCCAGAGTCATTAGGATTGTATCAGATATTTTTTGACTCTCTTTATAAACAGGTATTGCATTTAAATACTTCATAATAGAAATACAAATAGGATCTATAATTGAAGATATAATATAACTTAATGGCGGTCTTAATTTTAATTGTGGCTCAGCAAAATCGGAGTTTATGTACTTTCTGCAGAGTTTTTTGTCAGTTATGTCATGAATAACCCATGGAATAAATTTCATATCAACATAAAGATTAATTATAAGTGGTGCAAAAAATCCAACGTGATTAGATACAAATATCGAAGAGTGAATGTTATTTAAATCTTCATAACAATATATTTCTGGTCTTTTTATAAAGAACTTTACAATACCTTTTATTAGATTATAAGTTAAGTCTTTCATTTAAGCCCCCCTTATAAACTTTAAAACTTATTTTTAAAACAACACCTTATATATCTTTTAAATAGCAACTATTTTTACTATTCTACTTAAGTCCATCTAAAAAAATGTATTAATATTCTTATATGTACATTTTACCGCAGCTTTTGCGCTGTACTATGCAATTATTATATCATCGATTTCAAGACAGCCAAAGTATGAAGATATTTTGCCATTAGATGGAAAGCATACTTTTGCTATAACAAATTCTTTGAAACATTCTTCTATTTGATACGCCCCTTTTTTGTCAGTTTGAATATCTATGTCGTTTGGTTTTAGAGTAAATTTTAGAAGAACTACAGTTGGCATAGACATAGTGTATCTATTTGATGAAATATTTGTTGTCAATTTTTCTCATCTATAGTTATTATATTTAATTTATTACAAGTGAAATCAATATATAACTTATAATCCCGACTATTACAGGAGAAAAAAGTTTTCTCGATTTATAAGCTACCAGTACAGTTGGTATTGAGGCTATTAGAAATATATTTTTATAACTTATAAATAGATGATTGCCTTTCAAAAAAATTGTCGGAAAGAGCAATGCAGATAAAACAGATACAGGTATATATTCTAAAAAAGATTTAATAAAACTAGGCATTTCAACTCTTGATAGCCCAAATACCGGAAGAAAGCGCGGAACATATGTTACTAAAAACATGCCTAAAACAGAAATTACGAAATTTTTGTCCATATATCAATTAACCCTCCAATTCCAGCACCAATTACAGCAGACACAATAACATTTATATTTCCCGGAAGAATATACATGAGCGATATAGATAGTAACCCTGAAAAGATACTAATAAATACCTTTCTATATCCTGATATTTGCATTAACAAAAGTGCAATGTACATTGCAGGCAGTGCAAAATCGAGCCCTATATTAACTGACCCATTTAAAAAAGAGCCAAACATAGCACCAATAAATGAAGAAATTACCCACGTAGTATATGACATAAAAAAAAGCTGATAAAAATATTTCTCGTTATACTCGTTATTTCCCTTTAAATCTGTAATTGAAACTGCATACGTTTCATCAGTTATAAAAAATGATAATATAGGAATATGCTTCCTATTGATTCTTTTCATGTACTGTGAGAGCGACGTACTGTATAAAAAATGTCTTAAATTTACTATGAATATTGTCATAATCAGTGTTATAATATCAGTGCCGCCGCTTAAAAGACTTATAGCTATAAACTGAGCAGATCCAGCGTAAACAAAAAGTGACAATGCCACAACTTGTAAAATAGAAAAACCACTTTTTGTTCCTAATATGCCATAAGCAAAACCTATGGGGAGATATCCTAAAACTATTGGAAAAGAGCTCTTTATGCCATTTATACCGTTCTTAGTCTCATTTACTATCATTCACATCACCATCGCATTGTAATAAAATGATACTTATCAAGGTTAAATTATATCTGTGTATATCTATAAAGTTTTTGAATATTATATCATAATTATTTTCATATAAACAATATCTAATTGAGTAGGGGCTGAATAATTATTTTATTCGGCGTCTTCTCACACCACCGTACGTACCGCTACACAATTTCTTCCATTATTTTTTGCTTCATAAAGCATATTATCTACTCTTAAAAGAACTGTATCAATTGTATCACTATACCTATATTCAGTAACTCCAAAACTTGCTGTTACACGCCCTATATCTTCTAATTCCATCGTACTGATTTGTCTTCTAAGCTCTTCAGCCAGATTGGCTGCATTGTTCAAGGAAGTTTCAGGCAGAA